>NZ_DS989843.1:95060-187236 GCF_000155555.1 Coleofasciculus chthonoplastes PCC 7420 | reverse complement strand
AAGTACCAAATATCCCCGTCAGAGATGTCAAAGGTGACGTGGCGAACTGTCCCTGATCCCCCTTCTGCAACCAGTTCGTAGTTTTCAATACATTTGCCTAGATAGGGGTTTTTGGGCTTGTACAGATTGACAGGAACACCCTCTTTTGATGATTTTTTATGAACGATAGTTTCCGGCGACGGCGCTGCATCGGCTTCAGTGGCTTTGCCATTCATTCCATTCTTGGCATTCATCACACCATCAAGAGGTTGAATGCTGACGATTTTGCCACCCATGCGGGTGATTCGTTGCATCTCTTGATTCATGCGACTGTATGGCACTGTAATATACGTATTACCACTGCTACGAATGGGATAATCCATTTTGTCGGTTTCGGTGTTCTGACTTAGACCTGTCACTTCGTAAAGAAACAGGCGATTCTTGGCTGTGGTGTTACTAGACATTGCGTTATTTCTCTCTAAACCAATCGATTACGATATATTGCTCAGTACAACATTTCATCAATTCGTGACGAATGAAGCAACCTCCCCATCAGGGTTTCAGTCGCTTCATCCCGTAGAGTTGATGGCAGGTCGTTGACCTTGATACCTGGCTGTGGACTCCCGTTCTTCCCCCGTTAGCTAATCCGGCAATAGATTTCCCACCTGGTAATTTTTATTCAGTGTGGGATAAATTCCCAGTAATGCCAATCCGAGTGGCATTGCATCCAATCGCTGTTTGGGCAACAGACTTGGTTTCCAGCCCACACGCTCACGACAAAGCGGAGTGTGTACAGTCGTTAACTCGGCTAAACTGGGTGGGGAATGAAGTAGGTTCAATGTATACTCTAGAATACGTCTAATTGATTGAGTTGGCAAAGTTCCAACTCTTCTGACTCCTGTGGGCATCTGTTAGGAGGCAATTCCCGGCAGGTGATGTCGATGGAGAACTCGGTCATTGACCGACCAATAGTCAAAATCGAGTCAATTTAAAATTTTTTGATCCAATTTGCACAACTCACTTTAGGATTATGTTAAGGAATTGAGGAGAAAGGTTAAGACTTGTAGACATAATCTCATTTTGGTAGAATCCACTAACAGCCGCTAGTATTAAATACTTACCCCGTGTCTGGCTTGAGTCTTATCCTTTGGAAAAGGCTCGTACCTGTTGCAAATATGTGACGGGTTAAAGGCACGCGATCAACAGACTGGTTGACCCTAGACTTGGGACTTGGATTGCTGGAAACTCTATTTGAAACTATTTTTTGCGTTAGAGGGAAACTATGACCACTCAGCTAGACCGCGTGGTATTAATAGCCGTCGCTGGAGACTCTGGATGCGGGAAGTCCACATTTCTGCATCGGTTAGCCGACTTGTTTGGTGAAGAGTTTATGACGGTCATCTGCTTGGATGACTATCACAGCTTAGACCGTAAAGGGCGTAAAGCGGCAGGGGTAACAGCACTTAACCCCAAGGCGAATAATTTTGACCTGATGTATGAGCAAATCAAAGCGCTCAAAAATGGTCAGGCAATTGATAAGCCAATTTATAACCACGAGACGGGTGAACTTGATCCACCGGAACGGGTAGAACCCAATAAAGTCGTGGTAATCGAAGGATTGCACCCCCTGTATGATGAGCGGGTGCGATCGCTGGTTGATTTCGGTGTTTATCTCGATATCAGTGATGAGGTCAAGATTAACTGGAAAATCCAGCGGGACATGGCAGAACGGGGGCATACCTACGAAGATATTCTAGCGTCGATTAACGCTAGACGTCCTGACTTCAGTGCTTACATCGAACCCCAAAAAGAGTTTGCTGATGTCGTGATTCAGATATTACCGACTCAGTTGATCAGAGATGATAAGGAATGCAAGATCCTGCGGGTGCGCTTGGTACAGAAGGAAGGTGTAGAAGGATTTGAACCTGTCTATCTGTTTGATGAAGGGTCTACCATTGACTGGAGACCTTGTGGTCGTAAGTTGACCTGTGGTTATCCTGGTATCAAGTTGTACTATGGTCCGGATAGCTACTTCGGTCATGATGTTTCCGTCTTGGAAGTGGATGGTCAATTTGACAATCTAGAGGAGATGATCTACATCGAAAGTCACCTCAGCAACACCTCCACGAAATACTATGGTGAGATGACCGAACTGTTGCTCAAGCATAAGGACTATCCGGGTTCTAACAATGGTTCTGGATTATTCCAGATTCTGGTGGGGCTGAAGATGCGATCCACTTACGAACGGTTAACATCTAAGGCGCAAGTGCCCGCGAATGTGTAACTGATGGAAACCGTGTCTACGTTGAAACCTGTAGTTTTTCCCGAAAAGAATCTCCAGTTTTCAACTTGGACGGGATAGTGTTGGTTGTATATTGCCTATGCCCTACTCTTTTAGGTGGTGTGGGTTAATGATTAATCTAAGCAAGATCCCCGACTTCTTGGAGAAGTCGGGGATCTGTCTGTTTAAGCGATGTGTCAAAATTGATAGGCGTGGCAAAATCACTCGATGGAAACCCAAACTAAAAGGAGTGCATAGCATAAATGTGTGGTATTGCTGGAATATGGGGGCAAATTGATCAAACCAGCGTTAAAAAGATGATGGATACTTTAATCCATCGAGGTCCAGACGCTGAAGGAATGTTTGTATCTCCGATTAAGGCAGGTGTTCTGGGACATCGACGGCTGAGTATTATGGACCCGCAAGGGGGAAACCAACCGATATACGGCGATCGCAAGGCGCGAGTGATTGTCGGAAATGGCGAAATTTATAACTTTCCCCAGTTACTTCCCCAGTTAGCGGAACGATTTAAGTTCCGGACTAAAAGTGATACAGAGGCAATTTTGCATCTGTACGAAGATCAGGGAATCGAGTCTGTTGACCAACTTGATGGGATGTTCGCTTTTGCGATCGCGGATGGAGATAAATTCTTTGCTGCCCGTGATCCCATTGGCATTAAACCCCTATACTATGGCAAAAAAGACAATGCGTTTGTTTTTGCCTCAGAACTCAAAGCGATCGCGAATTTTTGCGACAATGTCCAGGAATTCCCAGCAGGCACCTTTTTCTCCTCAGAAACCGGGTTTTCTACCTTCTACCAAGTGCCAGATATTCAGCCAGAGGTAGACGCAGATGCAGAGGCTTTAATTCGAGAAGTGCGGGAAACGGTAGAAGAATCCGTCGTCAAGCGGCTAATGAGTGATGTTCCCCTCGGTTGCTTCCTCTCCGGTGGCTTAGACAGCAGTATCACCACGGCTGTAGCCAGACAGCATATCGAGAAACTGCATACCTTCTCTGTGGGAATTGAAGGAAGTAAAGATATAAAAGCTGCCCGTTTAGTCTCCCAGTATCTGGATACGATTCACCATGAATATCTAATTACACCCAAAGAAGTTCAGGACAAGCTACCCGAAATAATTTATTCCTTGGAATCCTTTGACCAAGACTTAGTTCGCAGTGCGATTCCCTGTTACTTTACCTCACGACTCGCCGCCGAGTATGTCAAGGTGATTCTCACGGGCGAGGGGGCTGATGAACTGTTTGCGGGTTACACCTACTACAAAGGCATTCCTGATAACGATACCCTGCATCGCGAATTGCGTCGCTCAGTGACGAGCCTGCACAATATTAACTTAGGGACTTGCGGAAAAATAGAATACCAGTCATTGTAGAGGAGAGGAGGCTTCTCAAAGCAATGCTGTTGAACACTATCATGCTCAAAGAGAACTGGGATGATACTAGCTCAAACCGTACTAACTACATTCTGGCGATGCCATTCAGGTATAGTCTAGTGCATCGCGGCAGCAATCCTTGAGCAGCTCACCCTACTGGCGTGACCCAGCTAAAATGGTGCATTAGTATCGGGGAAAACGGATTTAATAATGAGAACACCCCTATACTGGACGCGATCGCTCTCCAAATATCTGGATGAGTCCACAACCACCCGCCAACAAGAATTTGAGAACACCTTTCTACTGGACGCGATCGCAACTTCATGTTATTGAGGTTGTCACACAATAGTCGGATGTTAGGAGCATGAGGATAGTCAACATCTAATAGATGTTTCACCTCCTCTGCCCAGTCCTCGCTGGTGCGACTATCCCGACAACTTACTCGTCGCCCGCCTCGATTGGGGTCAAAGAACATGAATCTGAAGTTCCCCCATACAGATGTACTGCACCCAGCGTCAAGCCTTATACTGTAATAGTTTTAACGCTCAAGCCCCTCAAAATCGTACATAAGTAGCACTGGCAGAATAGCGCGTTGGCGATGCCTGCTGAAGAAGGAACCTATCGCGCTATTCTTCCAATAAACAATCTTATCGGTGAAAACCCTCGCTACATCACAGTGAGGCAGTGCAAGATTTTTTGGCTGGGGGAACTTCAGGTTAATGCATAGGTTTGACCAAAGGTCAATATAATATATTATATTATATTAGTCCTATATTTGCGTATATCATACGCAAACTTATTTTAGTTTTTCCCTCTCCTTGTAAGGAGAGAGTTAACTAGGGACAATTGTGATATCCCATTTAGGCAATGTTTCAGAACGCTGCCAGAAGGGATAGTAATCTTCTAACTCTGTGGGCAGGACTTTGATGCCTTTTTCATAGATGGTTTCGATGTGATGGACAATTGGAGCAATTCCCTTCCAAGTCATATTGGCAGCCCATTGTATGGCAGCTTCTACTGAGTCTAAAATGGCACCATTCCAATAGTTTTCTAGGACGGCCCAACAGCGTTCTATCGGATTGTACTTGCTGTGGTAGGGAGGATAGTAAATCAGGCGAATTTTTACATCAATCTCTTGGGAAAGTTCAACCATTCGTTTGATAAATTGGGTGCGGTCACTGCGAGTTGCTACACCGCCATCAAGATCAATCACCCATTCAGAAATCTCCGGATAATCGGGTTGATTTTGTTTCCACCAAGCAGTTAAACAATCGACGATAAAGTCACTAGTTTCAACAGAGTGACCCATATAAATCGATAATTGTTCGCTGTGGGTGTTGAGAATACCAAAGGGGATTAAGATACCTTGCCACTGGGTATCGTGGTCATCCGCCTTTTTCGGCTTCAAAGTCCGTGCCTTACCACCTCTGGACAGATTGCCAATTTTGACCTTGGCTTTGGTATCAATAGATACTCGCAACGATTTGGGATTTTCATCTGATGCCTGATTCTGTTTAAATACATTATCGAAAATGGCATCGGTTTGAGGCGTTTTTTTTAAAGGTTTTGTTTTTTGGGTTTTTTTAGGCGATACCCCAAGCGGTTGAGAATTTCACCTATTGTCTGCCTAGAGGGCAAGTCGCTCTCAGAGTAACCAACTTCGTTTACTAATGCCTCTCGGACTGCTTTGGCACTGATGCGCGTATATAGAAAGGTCGATTGAAATTTTGGGTCGGCTTGGGCTTCTCTATCTACCAGGGAGTGGATATCCGCTTCTAAGTTAGGCAGCACTTGTTCCGTTTTGTGTCGCCCTCTTGCTTGATAGTTATCTACACAGATAAGTCCGGTTCGCCGTTCATTCAATCCCAGTTGTACGCTATGGCGATTCCAGCCCATAGCGGTTTCCGCTTTGCGGGCTGACCCATCAAAATAATCTTCGGTGACAGACGCGATAAAATCTCGTTTACGGTGACCTGTCAGTTTCTCACTGGCATCTTTAAACGTAGCTAGTACAGTTTGAGCTAGTATCATCCCGGTTCTCTTTGAGCATGATAGTGTTCAACAGCATTGCTTTGAGAAGCCTCCTCTCCTCTACAATGACTGGTATTCTATTTTTCCGCAAGTCCCTTACAGCGAGTAGACCGTTTAACCATGGCTCACTCCCTGGAAGGACGAGTTCCCTTTTTGGATCTGAAAATGATTGAACTCGGTCAAAGAATTCCCGCCCATTTAAAACTCGCGGGTGATCCATTAGTAGAAAAATGGATTTTGCGAAAAGCCTTTGAGGATCTGCTACCTTCTGAGATTGTTTGGCGTACAAAAGAGCAGTTTGATGAAGGCAGTGGCACAGTGGATTTATTAACCCAAATGCTGGCAAAGGGAATGAGTGAAGAGGAAGCCCAAACCTATCGCCAGAAACATCCAGAAGCGCGATTACGTTCTGCGGAAGAGTGCTATTATCACCAGATATTTATGGATGTATTTGAGCAGCCGGAATCAATTCTGGCGAATGTTGCCCGTTGGTCAGAACGACCCGTTTAGGGGAGCTGGGGGAGCATGTAGAGACGTGCCATGGCGCGTCTGGGAGATGAGGGAGATGGAGGGGCAAATGTTTAAGATTGAAAGATGTGTAAGCCAAAGCGCCTCGATAGTTCCTCACACACTTTAATCCCTCGGATACTGTTCCCCCGCTTGTCTAGGGGAGGTGAAAAGACGGCAATTCCCATTACACCGGGAACAACGCCAATAATGCCGCCACCAACGCCACTCTTAGCCGGAAATCCGACTTTGTACACCCATTCCCCCGCAAAGTCATACATGCCACAGGTAAACATAATACTCAGCAAGTCCTTAACATAGGGGGAATGAATCGCTTGTTCTCCCGTCATCGGATTGATCCCATTGTTGGCAAGGGTGGCTCCCATCACCGCTAAATCGTGGCAGTTGATAATGACCGAACACTGCTGGAGATAGAGATCAAGGGTTTGTTTAATGTCCCCAGAAATCATGCCAAAGTTCCGTAGCAAGTACGCAATTGCCCAGTTGCGATCGCCTGCGGTTTGTTCGGACACTAAGCTGGGTGTATCGACAAAGACACGATGACCCACATAACGGCGATACATGTCTAGGAGACGATTGAGCCGATGAGCTGGTCCTTTTCCCTCAATTAAATTGGTAATCGCGATCGCACCTGTATTTACCATGGGATTGTAGGGGCGCTTGGAGTTTTCTTCTACCTTGATTAGCGAGTTATAGGCATCTCCGGTTGGTTCCACATCAACTCGGCTGACCACATAATCCCGTCCCCAATCCGAAAGTGCCATTCCATAGGCAAACACTTTCGAGATGGACTGAATTAAGAACGGTTGCTCCCAATCGCCAACCGTGTAAACTTGACCATCGACGGTAACAATACAGATACCAAACCAATCGGGGTTAATCTCCACCAGATCCGGTTCGCTCACATAAATTTTCCCTTGTCTGATGGGAAGATACTGGCGATGCAGTTCCCGCAAGTCGGTAATAAAGGAGGTGGGACTTACATGCAACTGAGCGATCATGGCTGCTGAGTTGAGCTTTGGCATAACCTTGGGGAGGGCTTCTCGCATCGGTAGCGTATTCGTTGTGCCTTCATCGACTGCCCGCGACTGGGGATAGGACGGTGTTTGGGACATCGCCAATGGGTCATTTTTAATGGGCATACCGTTGTTACTGTCTAGGTCAATCCTGTCTGGGAAATAACCTGACATCTCAACGACTTTATCAAAGACATGAAGTCGCAAGTGCTTAGAGAGGGCTTCAAATACCTTGACCCCTCGCAGACTTTTACTGTGTTCTCCTAGAGGAGGAGAAAACACAGCAATTCCCATTTGGTTGGGAACAACGCCAATAATTGCCCCAGATAGACCACTTTTGGCAGGGAGACCGACTTTATACGCCCATTGACCAGAGAAGTCATAGAGACCACAGGTGTACATAACGCTGATTAAGTTTTTCACATAATCGGCTTTCAGGGCGCGTTCTCCTGTAATTGGATTGATGCCAGCATTCGCCAGCGTACCCGCCATCACCGCTAAGTCTCGGCAATTGACCATTAAGGCGCACTGCTGGAAGTAAAGGTCGAGAATGTCATCAATCTTGCCCTCAATCAAGCCAAAATTCTTCATAATGTAGGCGATCGCCCGATTCAGGTTATCGGTTTTCTTCTTGGACTGAAACACTGCCTGATCGACTTGCACGTCTCGACCTGTATAGCGGTGGAACATACGCAGTAAGCGAGTTTGCCGCTCAAATAAATCTAATCCTTTAATCAGGCTGGTGGTCGCGATCGCTCCCGCATTCACCATCGGATTATACTGTCGCTCTTGGATCTCCTCATGTTCGATAATTTCATTAAACGGTTCTCCCGTTGGTTCAACCCCAATTCGTTCCAAAACATAGTCCAGTCCGCGATCTTCGAGAGCCAGTCCATAGACAAACGGCTTTGAAATTGACTGAATCGTAAACGGGATCGACGTATCACCAACGGTATAAACCTGACCATCCACCGTCACCACCGTAATCCCAAACCAATCCGGATTCGCTTGCGCCAATTCTGGGATATAGTCAGCCACCACTCCTGCTTTCAGGGGATGATATAGGCGATGCAAATTTTGGAGGATATCGGGTAACTGCTCAGTTATTTTGGCTCGTGTTTGCAACTCGTTGGTGTTGATCATCCTGGTCTGCTGTTTCCGAACTGGCTTAAATTTTATTCATAAAGTAATTTATCTTGGCTCAAGGCTGATAAACAGCACGCAATAAACAATCAATCGGGCAAAGTCAGAGCGTGGTAAGATTAACTGGCTTTTGCTGTATCTGAAGCGACGCTGGGATCAATCCCAGTCGTTTAGCTGAACGCCGGAAGCCTCACGCCATATTTGTACTCAAATTGGCGTGAGATGGATAGGCGGTCAATCGATGGGGTTCAACACCCCTGAGATTGACAACCTTGGGGTTCCGTCCAGAAACCGACTACTCATAGTCGCATCTGTGGGCGGGTAAAATTCCAGCAGTACAAAGGCACGAACAGACTTTTGTATTGTTCCGGCGCGGAGGGGCATCCCGTGTCGTTAATAAAGCCAAGAGTCTCCTAAACAATAGTCGGATTGTCTTGGAAGCCTACACCATACCTGTACTCAGGTTGGTGTAGGAGTATGTCACAGAATCAGGCATTGATGAATGTCCCTAATTAGCAACAATCTCAACCGCATGAAGCAACTCGACGTTCTTAAAAATTACGCCAAAGCTGTAGCGATTGGTGCTTATGACCATCATTCTCCCGGTCTATTTGGTAAACATGACAATGTGAGACGGTTATGGGAAGACCGCTTTAACCGTAATGTCATGAGTCATTTTCTCAGTCCCCTCGTTATCCAGAAGCAAGACGAAGGAACTGATCTGCGGGTGATGGATTTGGGTTGTGGTGCAGGAGAAGGCTTAGGTATTCTGACGAGTTTACCTCAAACTCCGCCAACACTCGATGCTCAGATTAAGACTGTGCTGGATTATCAGGATATTGGTCACTACAAGGGTGTGGATATCAGTCCAGCGATGATTGAGAAAGCCGCAACTCTCCATGCTGACCACCCGCAAACCAAGTTTGAAGTCGCGGATTTGAATGAAGGGCTACCCATTGCTGCGGGGGAACCTGCCTACGATATCTACTTTTCTTCTTATGGGGCATTGTCACACCTCAACGATCGCTCATTAGCCAGAGTGATTGGCGATATTTGCGACCATATAGGAGACAAAGCCATTTTTGTGGGCGATTTTCTGGGTCGCTATTCCTATGAGTGGCCCCGTTATTGGGGCGAATCGGCTGGGAAACAATCCACGATGAATACCTACTCGATGTCCTACATCTATCCCCCAGATGCTAGGGGCGAAATTGAGGTGGAACGATTCGAGATTCGGTATTGGGGTGGCGAGGAGTTCGATCAGTTTATCCACGCCGTAGCGGAGAGTAAAGGGGTAAAGATTTCCCGACGACGATTGTGCGATCGCTCGATTTTGGTGGGTCGCCACATGAATACCCGTGAATTTAATCCGGAAGCGCCTCCAATTCGAGCGGCGATTAACTCTCTACATGAAATTAACTGTCGCACCGATTTGTCTCAGTTAATTTTTCAGTACAATCCTCATCCGGATCATCCTCACATCAATCGCTTCTTCTCCAATTTTCAAGATGCTTGGAATGCAGTCGTTTATGCCTGTATTGATGCTCTTGGTCAGTGGCGCAACCCCCATAAGTTATTAGCTGAACCGCAAGCGGGTTATCCCCCTGTTGTCCAAGACGCGATCCGTACAATTCGCAACGTGGTACGCACTGCACCGACACTGTGTTTTGAAGACCCTAGAGCCAATTTAGTTGAACCCCAACTTGCCTATTTGTTGCGGAATCTAGAGTGGAACTTCCAGCAAGGTTTGGGAACTGCCCATGGACTTTTGGTCGTCTATGAGTTTTCTAAATAATCCTCGACATTGTTGCGTTTTTTGACTAATGAACGAGTAGAGATGTTCGGTGCAACGTCTCTACCGCACTCACTCAAGAATTAAGTATGTAGACCGAAATAGCCGAGAACTAAAGTTCTGGCTAAAAGCTAAAACCCGTTAAAATGGGTTCAAAGTCTTAAATTGTCAGCTAAAATTTACTTGGTTATACGAGGATCGCTATATAGCGCGTCTATTAAGCAGGTTTGCGGAAATAAATTCAACCTTATGGAGTTATGTAAACAAGCCTCAAACCCTTACAAAGGGCGTAGCTTGCTTCTCAAGGGTAGCGAGTATGACGAATGACAAATGACAAATGACGAATGACGATCTCAGCCGTTAACTTTAATTGTTCCCACCTACTTATGACTCTTCCGACACTTGCTCTAATTCTCGCAGCGCCTGTTGACCTGCACCCACGGCTAATCCCATCACACCGCCAATTGTGGCATATTGAGACATGGCATTGGGTCGCTGATCAGCATGATTAATTTCAGCCACGCCGATGCCTAAGATTACACCCGCAATGCCAGTGATAATGCTGGAAAAAATAATTCGCTTACTATTCATTTTCCCTAACCTAAACTGAAAAAACTGTAGTAATTTGCTGTATTCTACGTTTACATTTACCAAAGATTAGGGAAACTGGGTAACTAAAGTCAATTTTTGCAACAAAATTATGGCTTTGTTAACATTAGATAATTTTTGTTCATCGTTTTTGATACATTTGGCGGCATTCCTTTAACAAATATTACCGCATTGTTACTTCAGGTTTCGGCTCAAGCTCTTGTGACTCCGGTGTCTTCTGGTTTTTGCCAGGGGAATTAAACAAGCGATCGCTCCCCGATTTGATCACAATATAGAGGATAGGAACCACAAACAGACTCAGGAACGTGGCGATGAACATTCCCCCGAACACCGCCGTTCCCAGGGATTGACGGCTTCCTGACCCTGCACCTGTCGCAATCACCAGGGGAAAAATTCCGAACAATGTAGAAATCGCCGTCATCAAAATCGGTCGCAAACGCTGCTGCGCCGCCTCAATCGCCGCTTTCCTCAGCGTCATTCCTTGGTCGCGTAGCTGGTTGGCAAATTCTACAATCAGAATCGAGTTCTTACTGGCTAAACCAATCAACATCACCAAGCCAATCTGACAATAGACATCATTCGGTAAACCTCGCAACGATTGCGCCATTAGCGCTCCCAAAATCGCCAAGGGAACCGCCAAGAGAATAATAATCGGGTCGATATAACTTTCATATTGAGCCGCCAACACCAAGAACACAAAGACCAAACCAAAGCCGAAAATAATCGTCGCTTGACCTCCCGACTGGATTTCCTCCAGGGATAACCCCGACCATTCATAGCCTAATCCTGGCGGTAATACCTCAGCAGCGACTTCTTCCATGGCTTGAATCGCGTCTCCCGAACTGACTCCTTGCGCGGCTGACCCATTAATTTCAATTGAGCGGAACAAGTTATAGTGATTAATGGTTTGCGCCCCTGTGGTTTGCGTCACCGTGACCAAATTCCCCAGAGGAATCATCTCATCCCGTGCTGAACGCACATAAAGTTGATTAATATCCTCTGGATTTGAGCGGAATTGGGCGTCAGCTTGGACATAAACCCGATAGGTACGTCGTTCTAGAGTAAAGTCATTCACATAACGCGACCCCAAATAGGTCTGCAACGTCTCAAAGATATCATCAATATCCACCTCCAACGCCTTCGCCCGGTTACGGTTCACCTCAATCTGCAACTGGGGGGTATTCGCCGCATAAGTACTAAACACCGCCTGTAACTGGGGATTCTGATTACCAGCACCGAGCAATTTTCCCATATTTTCAATTAGTGAATCTAAGCTAAAATTACCTCGGCGGTCTTGCAGTTGAAATTGAAACCCACCGAAACTCCCCAAGCCTGGAATTGAGGGAGGATTCACCGGAAACACTCTGGCTTCTTTAATCCCAAACAAAGCACCCTGGACTTTATTAATCACAGCTTCAGCAGACTGAGAGGGATCAGTTCGTTCTGACCAAGGCTTCAGCGTGGTAAAAACGATCGCGCTATTCGCCGTATTCCCACTAAAACCAAAACCGCCCACCGCAAACGTGGCTCGCACTTCATCCAGGGGTAAAATAATATCTTCAATCTGCTCAATCACGTCATGGGTGTAGTTGAGCGACGAACCTTCCGGTCCTTGGACAATCGTCATAAAATAGCCTTGGTCTTCATCCGGGAGAAACGCGGATGGCACACTATCGTAAACCCACACCGTTAGTGCCAATAAACCAATAAACGCCACAATCACTAGGGTTTTCACGCGAGTCAGGATAATCAGAAATCGCCGATATCGCTGCTGCATCCCCTCTAAGAACCGATTAAATCCATCAAATAAGTGACCCCACAACCCTGTCGCCTCTGGCTTTTGCCGTAAGATTAAGCCAGACAGGGTTGGCGTCAGGGTCAGCGCCATAAACGTGGAGACGGCAATTGAAAAGGCAATGGTTAACGCAAATTGTCGGTATAACGCCCCCGTTGTTCCGGGAAAGAAAGCCACGGGAATAAATACCGCCATTAACACCAAGGATGTAGCAATAACCGCCCCCACCAATTCCCGCATGGAAATAATCGCCGCTTGTCGAGATTTAATCCCTCCCCGTTGAATCTTGGTGGTGATATCTTCAACCACCACAATCGCATCATCCACCACCATCCCCGTGGCTAGAGTCAACCCAAATAATGTCAAACTATTAATCGAAAAATCAAAAATCTTGACAAAGGCAAACGTACCAATTAGAGACACCGGAATCGTAATCGCCGGAATAATCGTAGTACGCCAATCCTGTAAAAAGACAAAAATAACCAACACCACTAATCCCACCGCTTTTAGCAGGGTGAACACCACTTCCGAGAGGGACTGGTTTACATAATCGGTCGTATCAAAGCCAATATCATAAGTCATCCCCGGTGGGAAATCCGCCGCCAGTTTTGCCATTTCCGCTTTCACCGCATCAGCGACTTCTAAAGCGTTACTCCCAGGAACGGTATTAATCCCCAACCCGACTGCTTCATTTGCCCGAAATCGCAGGAATGTGCCATAATTTTGCGCCCCTAATTCCACACGTCCAACATCGTTAAGTTTAATCAGGGTGCCATCTTCATCAGTGGCTAAAATCAGTTCCTCAAAGTCTGAAACCGTTTCCAAGCGACTAATTGCCCGTAAATCAATTTGATATTGCTGTCCCTCTGGCGCGGGGGGTTGACCAATACGCCCTGCACCCACCTGGATATTCTGTTCCCGCAATGCATCCACCACATCTTGAGCCGTCAGATTCCGACTAGCCAGACGCAGGGGATCAAGCCAAAGCCGCATCGCATAAGTACGTTCGCCAAAAATTTGCACATTTCCCACCCCATTCACTCGTTTTAGGGCGTCTACCAAATACAAGTTTGCATAGTTACTTAAAAAGAGATTATCGTACTCACCATTTTCTGAGTACAAACCAAATGCCATCAGGAAGTTAGCCGATTCCTTATTTACTGTGACTCCAGTTTGGAGTACAGATTCTGGCAATTGGGGTTCAGCTAAAGAGACACGATTTTGGACATCAACGGCTGCAATATCTTGATCTTTGTCTGGGGCAAAGGTGATATTGATCGAACTGGTGCCATCATTGCTACTACTAGATGTCATGTAGCGCATCCCATCAACACCATTAATTGCCCGTTCCAAGATAGTCGTCACCGCATTTTCCACGGTTTGAGCATCGGCACCGTTATAGTTGGCTTGGACGCTGACTTGTTTGGGACTAATATCAGGATATTGGGCAACAGGTAGCGTGGGAATACTAATTGCTCCAATTAGCAGGATGATCAGGGAGCAAACCGTTGTAAATACAGGTCGTTTAATGAAAAATTCAACAAACATTTAAATTTTAGGGAACAGGTAACAGGCAACAGGGATGTAGGGGCGGGTTTTACCGATAACGTATAGCAACACATTGACAATTTTACTAAACCCGCCCTTCTAGGTGCAAAGGGAACAAACAAATGACATAAGACAAATAACTAAGAATCGGGAATAATCGCAGCACCATCGGACAAATTAAGGATACCGGAGACAACGATTCTATCGCCAGGTTCAATCCCCTCGATAACTTGGTATCGATTCCCTTGAATATTACCCAACGTCACAGGGCGTTGCTTGGCGATGAGTTCAGGTGCGCCCGGTTTGGCTTCCTCTGGCGGTTGGGCGACAAAGACAAAAGGTTTCCCCGCCAGACGCGATACAGCATTGACGGGAATTAACACACCCGGACGTTTTTCCCAGATGACTCGTGCATCCACTTTCTGCTGATCGTACAGGCTACCATTTGGATTAGAAAATGTGGCTTTTGTCAAGAGGGTTTGGGAATTTTTAGTCACTTGTGGTGAAATAAAGCTAATCTGCCCTGTGGCAATGGGTGGTTCAGTATCTGGGATACCTTGATTCCGTAGTTCAACGGTGAGTCCCGGGCGTATCCTCTCTTTTTGCTGTTCGTCAATGGGAATTTCGACTTCTAAGGTTTGGTTTTGAGTAATGGTGGTGAGGGTATCACCCACGTTTGCATAGTCTCCCACTTTGACGAGAATATCCCCAACCACTCCATCAATGGGGGCGACAACGCGATTAAATTGCAATTCTTCCTGCTTAACCTCCACATCCGCCCTAGCACTAGACAGGTTCGCGGCGACTCTGGCTTCCGTGGCTTGGGCGGCTTGGACTCGTTGTTGTGCCACATTCAGGGCTTCCTTAGAGGCGGATAAGGCTTGAGCGGCGGCGTCACGGGCGGCGATGGCTTGATTGCGATCGCGTTTTTTATCATCGAGTTCTTGTCTGGGTTGAACCCCTTGATCTACCAACTGTTCAGCCCGTTGATAGTTCACCCGCGCCAGTTCTAAATCGGCTTCTCGGCTTTGCACTTCAGCCGCTTGGCGTCCCACTTCCGCTTTGAGACGGGCAATATCGGCTTGAGCGGCTCTGACTTCGGCTTGAGCATTATTCAGGGTAGCCGTTTGGGCATTAACATCCGCGATCGCACTTCTGAGTTCGGCTTCACTTCGTTCTGGCTTCAGTTGTAGAATTATATCTCCAGCTTGCACGCGATCGCCCGATGAAGCGACAATTCGGGTAATTCGACCCGCCGTTTCAGGTCGCAATTCTACCTTTTGTTCCGCCTCTAAGGTACTCACAAACTGAGAACTGTCTTCCAGCGTACTTGATTCCACTTGCTCCAGTTTTACCGGGGTGGCTTGAGGTTGCTGAGCAGTTGGGGGTGAGTTATTTTGCAGTAAAAAACGCCAAGCCGCCCAACCGCCACCGCCGAAAACTAACAGGGTGAGTAACAACCCTAGCCATAATTTCGGCGTGGGTGATGATTTTCGTATGGGTTGGTCTGCCTCAGAGATAATAGAATCCGAGGATTCCCACTCTTGGTTTGAAGGTTCAGGAATAGAGGTTTGGGAGTCGGAGGATGCCATAGTTGTGTTCTGATGATGGAAGTAACTCGAATTGTAAGCGACAGTCCATCGTTAGATTGTGGGTTCAGATGGTGAGAACTGTCAGGCAATGCCATCCCCGGAGGGGTAAACTTGTCCTCACCTGTTTATATTACTTAAGACTTGAACAAAGTATATCCTCCAGTCGGGTGTATCGAGGGGTTTGGTTACCAAACCGATGGCGTTTGGATTCCCCACAGTCCGTGGGTACCTTGATTAATTTTGACCGTATTCAACAACGGCTTTGTGTTTAATGTTTCGTGCAGCTTGCTTGCCTGCATGATCGAAATAACCAGATATGGATTGCAATATCTATCTTCCGCTAGATAGCTATCCCTGTAAAATACCGCTTACGATAAGCATCATGTTTAAACAATCCTTATTTTACCCTAAGGGGGTCAAATAAATGGCTGCTCCTATTGAATTTGCTTTATTTGCTCCTTACAACGAAGGAGCCTCATTGGTTAGCTGTTTCTCCAATTGGGAAGAAATTCCCATGGAGAAAGATAAGCAGGGGTATTTTCGCACGTCCGTTGAACTTGAAGATGGTATTTATAAATACAAATTCCGGGTTAAATCCAAATCTTGGTTTTTTGAAGCCGATCAATGGGTAGAGGTCAATGATCCCTACGCTACCGATATTGAAGATTCGACTCAAAACTGCGTCGTGCGGCTCAAAGATGGACAACGCATCGTTGATACTTACGTTTGGATGCATGATGATAAACCCCTACCTCCTGACCATGAATTAGTCATCTATGAAATGCATGTCGGTGACTTTTCTGGTGGCGAAGATGATGCTTATCCACGGGGGAATTACCAGCATGTTATTGAAAAATTAGATTATCTGGTGGAATTGGGAATTAACGCCATTGAGTTAATGCCTATCAAAGAATATCCCGGTGACTACAGTTGGGGGTACAATCCTCGCTACTTCTTTGCTACTGAGTCCAGTTATGGTTCGACAGATGAATTGAAACATTTGATCGATGAGTGTCATGGCAAAGGAATTCGGGTAATCATGGACGGGATCTACAACCACTCAGAAGCGGAAAGCCCCCTCACCCAAATTGACCACGATTACTGGTATCATCACGCTCCCCGTGACCCAGATAACAACTGGGGACCAGAGTTTAACTACGAACATTATGACGAAAAGCTAGAGACTTACCCAGCGCGGAAGTTTATCGGTGATGTGGTTCGTTTCTGGATCACTGAATATCATATTGATGGCATTCGCTACGACGCTGCGCGACAAATGGCTAGCCACGATTTTATGCATTGGATTGTCCAAGAGACTAAAAAAACGGCAGAGGCAAAGCCATTTTACAACATTGCTGAATACATCCCCGAAAATCCTAGCATCACCAATGTTGATGGACCGATGGATGGTTGCTGGCATGATAGCTTTTATCACACGGTCAAACCTCATATCTGTGGTGACAGGTTTGATTTAGAATCTCTTAAGGATGTGATTGATTGTAAGCGTCAAGGCTACCTGGGAGCGACTAATGTTGTAAATTACCTAAGTAACCACGATCACGAACGCCTGATGGTTGAGTTAGCCAATCGGGAAATCTTTGATGAAGAAGCTTTCAAACGGCTCAAGTTAGGGGCAGTTTTGTTAATGACAGCAGTCGGTATTCCCTTACTCTGGATGGGTGAAGAGTTCGGGGAATATCAGCCGAAATCCATTGAATCCAGAAAGATTAATTGGCAACTACTGAGTAATGATTATAATCGCGGGTTGTGCGACTACTATAAAGGGTTAATCGGACTGCGAAAAAACAATCAGGCTCTCTATACAGAGAACATTAATTTCTTCTTTGAAGATGCAGACACCAAAGTTATGGCGTATGTGCGCTGGAATGATGAAGGCTCTCGTGTTGCTGTCGTTGCCAATTTTTCTGATAATTTCCTCACTGGATATACTCTTTCCAATTTTCCGGAGAATGGCATTTGGCACGAATGGACAGGTAACTATGAGGTGGAAGCCAGCAATAACACTTTAACCCTTGACCTTGGCGGATACGAAGCCAAAGTGTTTGTCTGGCAGTAAGCCATCCAATCCGCGATCGCATCTTTGTAGGGTGGGCAATGCCCACCCTATTTTTATGAATAACATTAAAATTTTTGTCAACATTATGCCTAAACCACAGGTTGACATAATTTCACAATATTACTTATATGATTATACATCAATGTGAGTGCATCTTTTGTACTCTACCTTATTGGTTAAATAGGTATTAGGCACACACCAGTCCTGTTAGTCAAGCCTTCTGCTTAGGAGCAACTCACCACCAGACGTACCCGGTTATTTCTCTACACTCAACACTATCCGACTCCAGAAGAACAGGTTTTGAGGTAACATTATCATCAATGGTTAGCGCCAAATAGCCGCTCAAAACTATGCCCGAAAAGCGAAGGGTCAAGTCGGGGCGGGTTTAGTCGCATTTGGGTAAGCCCAGAAAGGATAGTCGTCAAACCCGCCCCTACACATTCAAAACCCAAAACTCAAAACTGTTAAACTGATGGCTCAAATTCCTCCACTCAATACCGAAACCCTTTGGCAAATCTTGAACGAAGAACTGGATGATGATACCGTCAATCAGCTTGTCTGGCATTATTTGGGGTATCGCTATGACCCAGAAACAAGCCAATGGGATTGTACCAACGTACCTCCAGAATGGTATGAAAAGTATCCAGAACCCCCCAACTTTATCGAGAGTCGTCCCGCCACCACTAAACTCACTCGTTCGATTCCCAAGGAAAATAAACAGTTATTGAAAGAACAGTTAGGATTTAAAGGCTATAAAATCGGCGAATTTGGTCCGAGACAGACTCGTCGAGCTACGATGGCGAATTGGTTGTTAAGTTACATGAAAGATACGGGATTGAGCCAAGAGTGAATTTATTGATCACGAATAGCATCACCAGCTTAACACTCACAAACCCTGGGCAATGGTTTAGCGATCGCATCCTCCTGGCTGTTCCCGTCAGTGAGGATAAAGGGAATGTGGCAGAAGTCGTCAGTTTCCTGATTATTCTGTTACTCGTCGCTACAGCCGTGGCTCTGGTTTCGCGGCGATTCCGTATCCCTTACATTACAGGGTTAGTGTTAGCCGGATTAGCAATTACGGAACTCTTACCCAGTCGTATCGGCTTGGATTCGGCGCTGATTTTTAATCTCTTTTTACCGATTCTCCTGTTTGAAGCGGCAATTAATACCGATATTTCCCGCCTCCGCAGCACGATTAAGCCGATTGCTTTACTCGCCGGACCCGGTGTTTTACTCTGTTCAGGGATTACCTCGGTTTTATTGAAAGTTGAATTAGGTCTTGATTGGATACCCGCCACGATGGTAGGTGTGATTTTATCCATTACCGATACAGCTTTAGTCATTGCTGTATTTAAAGAGGTTTCGGTTCCCCACCGACTGGTGACTCTGGTTGAGGGAGAAAGCCTACTCAACGATGATGTCGCGTTGGTCTTATTTAGCCTAATTTTGACAATTCATGAAACAGGAGCCTTATCCGCGCTGGATGTGGTTCAAGAATTTTTATTCGTGTTAATTGGCGGTGCTTTAGTCGGCGCGGCGTTAGGATATCTAAGTATTGGATTATTGAGCCAAACCGATGATCCATTGGGCGGACTTTTGCTCACCGTGGCTCTAGCTTTAGGCGCATTCCAAGCTGGAGAGTTGCTACATGTTTCGGGTGTGGTTGCTGTGGTAATCGCCGGACTTATTGTAGGAAATTTTGAGCATTCTCAGGTAACATCCGCCTCGAATCAAGTGACCTTATTTAGCTTCTGGGAATATGCTGGGTTTGGGGTGAATACGTTTATTTTCTTGCTGATTGGCTTAGAGATAAACATCATTACCCTATGGCAAACTTTACCCGCTATACTTTTAGCCTTTATTGCCTATCAAGTTGGGCGTTTGCTCACGGTTTATCCGTTGTTAGCCTTCGTCCGTTTTTTTGATAAACCGATTCCAATACGTTGGCGACATATTCTCTTCGCTGGTAATATTAAAGGTTCCCTCTCCACCGCCCTCGCCTTGAGTCTACCGGCTGATTTGCCAGGGCGGGAGACGCTGCTGGCTATCGTTCTAGGAATTGTTTTATTCTCTCTGGTGGGACAGGGATTAAGTTTACCGTGGGTGGTACGGCATTTGAAGTTATCTTATCGTTCAAAATCCTATCAGCAAATTGAAGAATTGCAAGCTCAATTGATGACGGCTAAAGCTGCACAAGATGAATTAGACAGTCTCCTGAAAGCTGGGGTATTACCTAAATCGATTTATGAAGAAATGCGAGCATCCTATCAACTGCGAGTCGCCACGGCTGATAGAACCTTGCGGGAAATCTATAATCAGCGTTCAGAAGACTCACCAGAAAATCGGAGCGATCGCACGAAACTAGAAACGATTCGTCGGCAATTACTTTTGGCAGAAAAAGGAGCGTTAACAGACGCCTTGCGTAAGCGGATTTTGTCTGAAGCCGTAGTACAAGAGCGAATTAAACGGATTGATGAGCTGTTGTTAAAATTGGAAGATGATTAGTATCGATCGCACAAACACGGTAGCCTTCTTTAGCTACTCGAATACTGTGTACTCCAGGTCCACACCCAGCGTCGAGTACTGTTGCCCCTGGTTCCACTTCCATTAACTTTAGCATTGTGGGAATAGCTTGATCGTAATAGTGCTGGGCAAGGGGTTGATAATAGTGAGCATCCCAAGACTTGAGTGTATCTTCAAGTTCAAAAATTTTTGTAGTTATTGGCTGCATTGATTCTAAATCCATTATGATGTTGTAAATATTATCTTACTATAACGTATTTTACCACGGGTAAGTTGTTCTATTAGATACATTAGGCTAGAGAACTGAGCTTAAATTGAATTTCCTATTCTTGGTTAAGAGTTACCTACCGCTGATTCAATGACCTGCGTTCAACAGAGTTTCAGCGGTGAGATTCAGTTCGGGAAACGTGGGTGAGACAATTCGGCTATTTCCCTGAAATATGCCCACCTCCTGGTAAACTTGATCCTGTAGATTTAGCACGATCACGGATTGAACTTGAGGGTCTACAATCCAATATTCAGGAATGCCCAGATCTTCGTACTGTCGCCGCTTGGCAATGTAGTCGCGATCGCGCTGGAGTTCACCAGGACTAACGACTTCAATCACCAACAAAGGGGGAAGCATAGAGAGCCGGATTGTATTGCGGCGCTGTAGTTGGGGGATATGTTCTTCTCGAATAATTGTTAAATCTGGGTAGCGATTTCTGGGTTCTCCGCGCACTTCCAGTTCCAATCCGTGACTTCTCACCCGCCAGTAACCGACGAGAGGAACAAACTGCAAGAGTAAAAAAGTCGCGATGCTAACGTTTTCTCCTGATTCTGGTGGCACTTCGATCAGCTTTCCGTTATACAATTCATATAGCTTGTCTGTCCCGTCATTATAGGACAGATAGTCATCAAAGCTGAAAAATCTTACTTGAGCTTGAGTCATAGATATAATTTTATTAGAGTGGCGCAAGTTTTGAACCAACCCCTAAAAAGTTGATGACTTGGTGCAACAAGTCTGCTTTTGTCACCACAAGTATCGTTGATCCGGGTTCAAGTACCGTATTGTCATTAGGAATGACTAAATCTGCATGGGGATGGGATTGATAACCAATAATTAAAGAACCCTCTGGAAACCGAGAATCCTGAATCACTTGAGCCACAGTACGCCCAGCAACATCCGATTCCCCTGGTACTCCCAGTTTAAATACTTCCACCTGACCCTGTTCATAGTGCATAATCGATTCCACTTCTGGATATTCGATCGCGTTGACCATGCGATTGACAGCTAAGTCAACAGTGCTAATGATATGATGAGCGCCAGCAATGCGTAGAGGCTCCTTAAAATCCCGTTGGCGGATGCGAGTAATAATATGGGTAACGCCATAGTGTTTAGCCAGGGTAACCATCGCCAGATTCAAGGCATCATCTCGCAGCACCGCCGCCATCGCATCGGCTTTGCGAATCCCGGCTTCGAGTAACACTTGGGTGGTGACAGCACTCCCTTCAAATGCCATAACCCCCACTTGTTCGCGAGCATACCGACAAGCCGCAGGGTCTTTATCAATAATCGCGATCGTATGTCCTAATTCCACTAACTGCTGGGCTAAACTTAACCCCACTAATCCCGCGCCGCCGATTAATACGTACATGATTCCTTTGTCATTTGTCATTTGTCATTTGTCAGGGAATAGGCAATAGGCAATAGGCAATAGGCAATAGGTAATAGGTAAGGTAGAGTTTTGAGTTAACTTTCCCAGCTCCCCCAGCTCCCTCTGCTCCCCCAGCTCCCCCAGCTTCCCCAGCTCCCCCAGCTCCCCCAGCTCCCCCATCTTCCCCAGCCTAGCGGATGACAGAGGCTAACTAAAAATGGTACAACATCTTAGTTTAAATAAACGGGATGATTAAGTGAGGAAGCGGAATGTACATTATCCAGGTTGCCTCTGAATGCGCCCCTGTGAGCAAAGCCGGCGGCTTAGGGGATGTGGTTTATGGATTGAGTCGGGAGTTAGAGATTCAGGGACATTGCATCGAACTGATTCTGCCCAAATATGACAATATGCGCTATGACCACATCTGGGGACTCCATGATGCCTATATTAATCTCTGGGTACCCTGGTACGGTGCGGCGATTCACTGTTCCGTCTATTGTGGTTGGGTTCATGGACGAGTCTGTTTCTTTATCGAACCCCATTCCCAGGATAATTTCTTTAATCGGGGCTGCTACTACGGTTGTGATGACGATAACATACGGTTTGCTTTCTTTTGTAAAGCCGCTTTAGAGTTTATACTTCAGAGTAATAAGCGTCCTGATGTGATCCACTGTCACGATTGGCAGACGGGTTTACTCCCAGTCATGTTGTTTGAGGTCTACAAATATCATGGCATGGAAAATCAACGGATATGCTACACCATCCACAACTTTAAACACCAAGGAATGGGGGGAAGTGAAATCCTGTGGGCAACTGGGTTGAATCGAGAAGGCTATTATTTTCAGGATGATCGCCTGAAAGATAATTTTAATCCTTTTGCCTTAAACTTTATGAAAGGCGGTATTGTTTACGCCAATGCGATAACGACTGTTTCCCCTCATCATTCCTGGGAAGCTCGTTTCACACCCATCGGATGTGGCTTAGGTCATACGTTACATTTACATCAGGATAAGTTTACTGGGATTCTCAATGGCATTAACGATGATTTTTGGAATCCGGAACAAGACCGCTATATTCCCTATCACTACGCCCCGGATAGTTTTGAAGATAAAGCGAAAAATAAAAAAGCGTTGCGGGAACAGCTTTGGCTTCAGGATGTCGATAAACCAATTGTGGCATTTATTGGTCGTTTAGATGATCAAAAAGGTGTTCATCTTGTGCATCATGCTATCTATTACTCCCTGCATAAGGGCGCTCAATTCGTTTTATTAGGGTCAGCGACAGCGGCGGCAATTAATTCCTGGTTCTGGCACGAGAAATACTACTTAAATGATAACCCTGATGTCCATTTGGAACTGGGCTTTAATGAGGAATTATCTCATTTGATTTATGCCGGAGCCGATTTTATTCTGGTGCCGAGTAATTATGAACCCTGCGGACTGACTCAAATTATTGGCTTAAAGTACGGAACCGTGCCAATTGTGCGGAGCGTGGGGGGACTGGTTAATACGGTGTTTGACCGCGATCACCACCCGAATCACCCCATGGAAAAACGCAATGGCTATGTATTCAATCACACCGATTATTATGCGTTGGAATCTACGATGGATCGGGCATTAGGATTGTGGTATGACTATCCGGAAGAGTTCCAGAAACTGGCGATTCAAGGTATGGCGTATGATTACTCGTGGAGTGCTTCGGCATCTAAGTATGTGAAAATCTATGACATGATCCGACATCAATAGGGGTTGCTGAATCAGTGGTGAGGTGAGCGGGAGATGAGGGAGATGGCGGAATATATTTTTTAGTTGGAGGGGATTTCAGCCTACATTCGGCAAATATTAAACAGGATTGAACAAACACAAACCTACGATGCTGTAGGGGCGACCCGCCTGCATCAATGAACGCCACCCATCCACTCAATTGTATCGGGTCGCCCTTTACTCAAACTGATTGAATTGTTAAAATACGCCAAGGGTATTCGTGATATTGATGTTAACTAAAACCCCTCACCCCCAGCCCCTCTCCCACTCTGGGGAGAGGGGAGCAAGAGGGATGTAAAATGGAAGTGGCTTAGAGACATATCATAATGTATTGAACAGTAATATAGCAATCCTATTTGAGTCGTGTCCAAAAATCACATCCAATAGTCCAAGTCAATCCATAAAGACCAATCCAGAAGTTACTGTCCGGATATTATATTCCACTGTTATCGATCGCCTAAAAAGGCTGAAAAAGAATAGAAAAGGTAATTCCATTATCTTGTAGAGAACCGCCTTCATCCTCAACGTTATTGAGAGGAATTCCCCAATACAGTTGTGCTGACCACGAGGGATCACGTTGCCACAACAGTCCTAACCCAAGACTGGCTAAGGTGTTAGGATTAGTCACCTCATCCCCATTATTCCAAACCGTGCCAATATCGAAAAAAGGAGCAATTTGCACAGTTCCAATTCCCTCAGGTTGGCTGATAATCGGCAAACGAACTTCCACAGAACCAATAATCCCATTGTCAGCCACGCGCTGATTTTGGCGATACCCTCGCACGGTATCAATTCCACCAATACTGAACTGTTCTAGCGGTAAGAGGGAATCATTCGACAGTTGCGCTCCTGCGCGAGCAATAATGATACTATCAGCGCCTAAAGCCTGCACCCACTGAAACTGTCCCACCCAGCTCATAAACTGCCCATCCGTACCCGTATCATTGATGGTGGCGTCAAACGCATCCAAGCCAAAACTAAACTGCGATCGCGCGGCTAAGACGCGATCGGTAGAACGGTTGAGCCAGTCTTGACTAAATCGCACCACAGTGACTTTCGATTCCCCGTCTTCGGGTCCCAGGGAAAAGGAAAAGGGGATATCATCTAGGACAAAGGTTTGGCTTTGACGCAAATCCAGGGACAAGGACAAAGCAAAGTCACTCGTCGGCGTATGGACAATCGGTTGGCGAAACTCAACCGAAAAGGTTTCTGAGTTGGAGTTAATATCTAAAACCGAAAACGGATCTTCAACAATATCACTATCGCTACGGTTGTAGCTGAGACTTAACGCACCATCCCTGGGATTGAGGGGAATTTCATAGCTCAGACTATACTGATCCACCCCTTCGGTTATGCCATAATCGGCACTGATGCGATCGCCTAATCCCAAGAGATTCCGATTCTCTACCCTCACCGTTCCCCCCAAGGAACCAACACTGGGAGAGTCTCGATTCTCTATAGTCACAGAACTCATCCAAGGTTTTGCCTCTTCTATCTCTAGGGTTAACACACTGGTTCCAGCCATGGTTCCCGCCGATAACTCGGCTTGAATTTGATCGAGTACCGGATCAAGTTGCAGCAGTTGCAACGCTTCCTCCAAGCGACGAATATTCACCGGGGTTTGCGTCGCCAACTGAATCCGCGATCGCACGTAATCATCCCGCAAACGCTCTAATCCTTGAATATCAATGCGTTCAAGGCTCCCTTCAACCACCTGAATGCTCACCACACCATCGGTAATATCCTGAGACGGGAGAAATGCACCGGAAGTGGTGTAGCCATTGTCTGTATATAACTCGGTAATCGCCGTGCGAATCGCTAAGAGTTCTTCAAAGGAAGCATTTTGACCAATAAAGGATGCAACAGCATCTTGCAATTGTTCTGAAGAAAAAACCGTACTCCCTAATACCTCGACTCGTTCAACCGTGACATTAACCTCCACATCGGGTACTGGCGTCAGGGGTGTTCCCGGCGTTGGTGTGAGTGGGGGAAGAGGTGGGGGTGTCTCTGGGGGCGTCGTCGGTAAAGAAGGCAGATTGGGACGAGTGGGTTCCAGGATACCCGGTGGAATCTCTGGAGTCGTTTGGCTCATCGATGGCAAGTCTTGAGCTAAGGTAGTACAACTCCAGCTCAAATACACCAAATTTAAAGCCCAAATAAAGCATTTAAACATAAAACAGTAGCGCCCAGCTCATCAGTTGACAAGGATGTAGAGAAACCCCGGACTGTTGATCGCAAAAGGGAGAGGGTAAGCAGCAGAGAATAAACGGTTGATTCGAGTATCGGGTTGTCAGAGTCGTTAATCCTGTCCTAATTATTCTGACGATCGCTATCAAGCATTTAGTGAGCCAAAACCTCAATTGATCCCCCATAGCATTCATACTCGGTAATATTCTTTTATTTCTTGTTCTACTTTCAGCATCAGTGACCGGAAGAAATACAATATAGTAGCAGCTTAGGAGACGCTTTGTCCCCTGTTTTTATCCGTTGAGAAACCCAAAAACCCTTAAATTCAGACTCCCCAGTTCCGATCAAAATTTTATAAAATAGAGTTAATTGTTATCATTGTTCCGAAAAATGTCCCACGGTTGGCAGTTTTGGCGTCGATTTATTGGATTATCCTTAGCCAGCCTTGTCTTTTGTATCAGCTTTCATCCCTGGTCCACTGGGCAAGCCGAACCCGCCACAGAAATTCAACAGCAGCAATTGCTCACACCGGCTTCTGAAAAACAGCTCGTGTCCAAGGGAATTGCATCCTATCAAATCGGAGAATTTTCCCAAGCCATTAACTTATGGGAACAAGCCTTACCTCAAATTACCGACGAAAATGATCGAGCAATTGTTCACAATAACCTGGCTTTAGCCTATCGGCAAACGGGAGAATTGGCTCAGGCGATCGCACACTGGGAAAAGGCGATCCAAATTTACCAGGCTTCACCGGATGCCGAAAACCAGAAACGGATCGCTGGGCTATTGACCGAACAAGCCCAAGCTTACAATGATTTGGGACAACATCCGCGAGCGATTACCCTCTTAGAGTCAGCCATTGAACTCGCCACTAAATACCAAGATTCCTTAGCAGAAGCTGCCGCTCAAGGCGCTTTAGGCAATGCCCACTGGAGTTTAGGCAACTATGATCAGGCGATTTCTGCCCACAAACAGAGCCTCAAAATTGCCCGCGCATTGAATAATAACAGTTTTATCGCTACGGCTTTAAATAACGTGGGGAATGTTTATGTCAGCAGAGCCAGCCGATCCAGTTATCAGGCGCAGGTGGCTGAGTTAGAAGGAGATGTTGAACAGGCGACGCGCTTAACCCAAGAGGCGCTTCAGGATTGGACGCAAGCCAGACTATTCTTTGAGCAAAGTCTGGAAACGGCGCAAGCTTTAGGAAGTTTGACCGAAATTAAAGCTTTAATGAATTTAAATCGCTGGCTGATTAGTCGTCATTCCGCCACTGTCGCCGATAACTCAGCCGAACCCTTGAGTGAGGGCGATCGGGCATTTCTCCAGAGCAATTGGCAACGAGTCAGAGAACTCCTCCCTGGAATACCTGATTCACGACAGAAAGCCTATACCCTGATTCACCTAGCCGAAAGTTTCCAACAGATCGAGTCAGAGGCTTCAATTCAGGAGTCGATCCAGCTTTTAACCCAAGCGTTAACAGTAGCCCAAAAAATAGGCGATGCCAAAGCCCAATCCTTTGCCCTAGGGAGCTTAGGACAGGTGTATGAATCAGCCGGAGACTACAGCACGGCGATGAATTTAACCCGCCAAGCTGAATTTAGCGCCCAGCAAATTCAATCCTTTGATAGTTTATATCGCTGGCAATGGCAAGCGGGGCGGATGCTGAAAGCCAGAGGTAACATCGCCTCAGCCATTTCTGCTTATGAAGGTGCGATCGCGACGTTGCAAAATATTCGCGGCGATTTAGTCACCAATAAAGAGCTACAACTAGATTTCCGGGAACAGGTTGAACCCATTTATCGAGAATTAATTGATTTACTCCTCAATGCTTCCAGTCGCGATTTGAGCGAAGTCAACTCCCAGGAAACGGTTTCACCCCTCAAAGAGGTGCTCGATATCGTCGAACTGCTCAAACTGGCAGAGTTGGAAAACTTTTTCGGCGATGAATGCGTGCAAGTCGCCAAAGATAAAGCTCAAAATGAGCAGGGGTTAGCCGATGCCAATGCTGCTGTTATCTATTCAATCATTTTGAACGATCGCACCGAAATGATCCTGCGATCGCCCAATGGTTCCCTGAAAAACTATCCTATCCCGATCAGCAAGGAAGAGATGGAAGCCGAGATCGAGCAGTTACGCTACTTTCTGGAACTACGCACCACAGAGCAGTATATCCCTCAAGCGCAGAAAATTTATAATCGGCTGATTCGTCCCATGGAAGCTGATCTAGCCGTCATGCAACCCAAGACGTTAGTCTTCATCAACGATGGCGTCTTGCGTCAGATACCCATGAGTGCGCTGCACGATGGTCAAAACTTTTTGATTGAGAAATATCCCATTGCGATTACTCCCAGTCTGTCATTAACCACCAGCCAACCGTTAGATCACAATCAGTTAAGAGCGCTGAGTCTGGGTTTAACTGTTGCCAAACCTCCCTTTGCCCCCCTGACGAATGTAGAAGCTGAGTTAAATGTGGTTGAAGAAATCTTAGGCGGGACAGAGTTAATTGATCAGGAATTTACATTCTCGAACTTGCAAGACAAACTACGACGCAAAAATTTTCCCGTGGTTCACATGGCAACCCATGGCAAATTTGGTGTTGATTCCCAGAGTACCTTTATCCTGGGTTATGATCAACAAATTAGTATTGAAGAACTCGACAATCTATTGCGGTCTCGCGGTCGTCGAGAAGCGGTCAAACTTCTCACCTTGAGTGCTTGCCAAACCGCGACGGGTAACAATCGTTCCGCTTTAGGAATTGCGGGTGTCGCTGTTCGAGCGGGTGTTGAGAGTGCTGTAGCGACGTTGTGGTATATCAATGATGAAGCAACTGTACCGCTGATTGCCGAATTTTATCGCCAACTGCGCCAACCGGATATCACCCGGGCAGAAGCGTTAAGACAGGCGCAGCTGAAGATGATTTCTAATGTCAATTATAATCATCCAGCCGTTTGGTCGCCGTTTATTCTGATTGGCAATTGGAGTTAGTTAAGTAGCCCCTAAAATAGGGAGCAGGGTTACATGATGTATCCCTACTCCCGGTATTGCACTAATGTTCACACTTTACACCGCTTTCTCTTCGACAGTCACGGTCTTTTGGCAATGTTAAGCCGTTCTTGCTGCGTCACTTGAGTCAAGCCAACTTGCTCCAGCAGAGCCAGGAAATCATCGTTAGTGGCTAGCTCATTAGAATTCGCGGTTTCAACTTTGGACATCGCGGCTAAGGCATCGTACCAAAGCCCAGCCTCAGCATAACTCCAAGCGCGATCGCGCCACACCTGTGTTGGCACATTGTTCTTAGCCGGAGGAGTAGATAGCCGTTGTGGTTCTAAAGCGGCTGGTGTGGATACCCGCTCAATCCAGCTAATGAATACGGGATTAGCCGATGGATGCTTGGTATTACAAACCAGAGTGACTGACCATTTGTAGGTTCGTCCAGTTTGCAATTCTGGTCGGTCTTTGGGAAGTTGCAACTGGATCATCCCGGCTTGGGGAGAGTCGATTTGTTTCTCAAAGAGCGGTTCCGGAACTCCGGGTTCCACGAGAGCAAACCGCATCGGTACAGAGACAGGCTGTGATAAGTACCAGAACAAGGTAGGATGACCGGATGTGGTTTGTCCAGCATACTCCTCGGATGGGATCAACAATGTGACTAAATCATTGGTTAACGATTGGCGACAGCCGCGTGAACCCGAGCCTATGGTGCGCCGTGGATTACTTGCCACGGGTGGTATATATTGTTTAGACGAACGATGGGTTGACGTTTTGTTTAACTCTGCGTTGGCAGGTAGATCGTTCCAAATCGAGGTCAGAATTTCTAAATTCTTCGATGACGAAAAAATCCGGGGTTCAGGTAGGTCTAAGAAGCCGAACATTTGCAGGGAAACAATTGAAGCTGTCCCGGCAATGATGGTTATTAATTTTTGCCGAGTGGTGTTCATGAGATTAAGTCCTTCGTTTCATAAGGGTCTTTTTACAAAGGGTTGTGATGCACCTACTCCAGCTATTGAAAAATTTTGCCTGAAGACTTTTGGACTCAATAGCGCTATTGGCTGACAAAATCTAAATCATTATACATGGCATTTTGAACAACTACAGCAAAATTTGATAAACGGCAGTTAACTGTTCGCGCCCTTTGAGTCTCACCTGACCGATTTGTTTCGTGGGGAATTGATTGTGTAGATGCTGGTATGTTTCTTCATTGATTAAAATCCGGCAAATTCCTCCATCGAGAGTTTTATCGTAACTTTCTAATCGAGCCGCTACATTTACGCTATCTCCTAGGGTGGTGTAGTCAAGCCGTTGAGCATTCCCCAAGCTACCTGTGACGACATCCCCTGTGGCAATTCCCACGCGCATTGCTGTTTGCGGATAGCCTTGACGTTGCCATTCTTGATTGAGGGTTTGCAGTTTTTGTGCCATGGCTAAAGCACAGTTTACCGCTGCGATCGCATCCTGGTCAATTTCGGCGGATGTCGTGCGTTTAATTGGTACACCAAACACCGCCATAACTGCATCTCCAATAAACTTATCCACAACACCGCCATGATCTAGCACCGTTCCCGCCATGGCATCCATATATTGATTCAGCCAAGCCATCAGCACTTCCGAACTCATATTTTCTGCTACTGTACTAAACCCTTTCAGGTCTGAGAACAGAACTGTGGCAGTCATCTTCTGACCACGTAGACGCCCTTCTTTGAGAAGTTGTTCGCGATCGCGCCAAATTGCTTCGGCGATTTGCTTGGTGACATGGCGACCGAATAAATTCATAACGGTGTGTCGCTCTTCACGCTCGAAGTTACCGATGTACCCTGTCGTTGCTGTAGCGGCACCCAATAACGCCAAAGCTGGGGGAATCACAGGAATCCACCAACTGCTGATGATAAAGGCTAAGTAGCTGCTCCCGACCAGACCGACAAGTGCGAACAAAAGGCTAATTACTGTCCAACGAGGGAGTAATTTTGCTAAACCTCCTGCATCTCGCAACACCCAACACAGGGTTGCACCCGTCAAAGACCAGAGAAAAATCCAGATCCCTTCGATTGGTTCCGACCAAGTTTTCAGTCCAGAACGCCCCTCTAGGGCTGAACTCAGCAAGTGACTAATCATGTTAGCCTGAACTTCTATCCCAGGTGTACGCTCTTGGGTGGCAATTTTATCACCACTATAGGGGGTATAGAAGAAATCATTCAGGCTAGTTGCCGTTGCCCCAATTAAAACGAGGCGATCGCGCATTAAGTCTGGTGGTATCCGGTCTTCGAGTACCTCTGTCAATGACACCCTGGGAAAGGTACGAGCCGAACCCTTATAGTTTAACAAAATCTGGTATCCCCCGTCATCAGCACTCACATAACCACCATCATTTGCGGAAAAAGGTTGAAACGTCCCCTTTCCTAAATGAAAAATTAGGGGATTCGCTTGGGAAGGTTGAGATATGATGTCTTGCTCTGCTAAATACATCAATGCCAATCTCATACTAAAAGAGAAGCTGACTTGATTGTTGTCTAGCATATAAAGCAATGATCGACGCAGTTTACCATCCGCATCAATCACCACGTTATTAAACCCAACTTGTTCGCGTTGATCTAGCACGGGTGGAGGAGCTACACTAGCGCTAGGATCTTGCTGATTAATTTTTTCTATCCCGATTAAATTGGGAGTTGCTTCAAAAACATTGACTAATTCGTCATGACCGGGCAAAACTGGTAAATCTCGATACAGGTCAAGACCAATCACTCTCGGGTTTTGCGCTTTAATTTTTTTGAGGAGTTCAGCCAGGACATTATCCGGAATGGGCCACTGTCCAACTTTTTTTAGATCCGCTTCACTAATTCCCACAATCAGAATTCGTTCATCCACAGGTTCTTGAGGACGCCAACGAAAATATTGGTCAAGAGCAGCCCATTCCCAAGTCTGTAAAAAGCCGAAAAGTCGCAATAGAATAACGAGTCCAGCCACACCAGGAGCAACCGTCCAGACGCCTCGCCCTGCCCAAATTTTTTGTTTAAGGTCTTTCCACATCTTATTTTTTAGCGCTCCTTGATGGTTAGAAAGCTAGCTCTCTCTACCTTATTCAAGGGGAAAGTAATTGGAACCGAAAGATTAGGTTTAAAGGAATCAATTTTCACTAAAACTTTAAATTTGCGCTCTCTGGAATACCATTTTTGAAAAATTATCCCTGATCAAGGCGCATCGCTATCATTGGTGTCAACTTACGCTGAAAGCAAAGGGTGTAGGGGCGGGTTTTACCGATAACATTTTTTCACAAACCGATAACTTGATTAAACCCGCCCTGATTCCGGGAGCCTGTCAGTTTTGCCCATAAGTTCAAGTCGGTTGGGTAAAACGATCGCGCAGCCTATTCCTCTTGCGATGCAGCCTGATAGCAGATTAAATCATCAGCATTCGCGATCGCCACCAGTTCCGGAGCTGTACCCACGACGACACGTCCATCAGACGTTACCATCATACCCTGAGCTTCTTGAATTGGGTCGCCCGGTTTCCAGAAACTGGGGGTTGAGGATTGAGGATTGACGGTTAGCGCAGTAGCTTGTTGTCCAGCATCGCCACTAATTCCCTGAACCTGAGTAACGGAATAGTTACCCTGTAACGGATCATAGGGATTATTCGGTAAACCACCCGTACCTGTAACGATAAAGCTACCTTGCTCCTTATTGCGGTGGGTGAGACAACTATCGGCAATCACTTGGTCTGGTGGCAGAAAATTGCTTGATAGTGGCGAGAGAGAATCTTGATTCAAATTCAGCGAGGCTATAAATAAATTACCAGCATCACCGCTACCTAATGCCTCAACTGAAATATCAACCCGATCATTGCCCCGAAATGGCTCAAATGAACCTGGGTTGCGACCTACGGCCGTCCCTTGACCACTAGAGAAAAAGTCTGCCAGAAATACGGGAGAGATAATGGTGATATTGCCGCCCCTGCCATCAACAGCATTTGCCAGAATATCGCTATCTTCTAGGGCGATAAAAACATCGGAGTCAATCGTGATATTGCCGCCACCACCGACACTCTCAAAAACACTGGCACTAATCAAGCTACCGTCACGTAGACGAATATCTTCAGCCGTGATATCGATGTTACCTCCTCCTGCTTGAGTGGAGGTAGCCCTGATTTCTCCGCCATCTCGGAGTCTTAGGTTATTGCTAGTAATAGCTAAATTTCCTGCATCACCTGTTCCTTGACTTGAAGCTTCTAAAGCACTGGAATTGATCTGACCTTCCATACCAATACCTGTACCCATGATTGCCACAGAATCCGAGGCATTGATTTTTATCGTTCCTCCCTGACCCGCATCAGATGTCGCTGCTGTTAATTTTCCCCCGTCCTCAATAATCAGGCGTCCCGTAGTAATCTCTAAATCTCCAGCCTTTCCATTAGTTTGAGTGTTAACTCTTAATTGACTTGATCCAACGATTTGGGAACTACCACTTATTTGTACTGATTCCGAGGCAGTTATAGACAAGTTTCCACTGCGACCTGTACTGACAGGACCTTTGATGATTGGAAATGAACTAGTTGATATTTCAGCCCCATCTCGAACAATTAACCGCCGAGTATTAACTTTTATATTTCCTGCATCTCCGTCATTTCCCGTAATCGTGGTTATACCGCTAGACCCCAAAATATCTGAAAACCCACTCAGTTCTACTGATTCTGAGCCAGTCACAGTGATAGTTCTGGCTGGGACTGACCCAAACGTGAACGAAGAAATTCGTGAGCCATCAGTTACTGTTACGTGTCTGCCTTGTATTTGAATATCACCACTACCGATATCTCCACTATTAAAAACAGGACTCAGATCGGTTACATCAATGATAGCTACTTGGGATAGATGAATATCCTGAAAATTTTCAACACCCTCATAGCTTAGAGCAAAACCTTGATTTGTTAGGTTCAACGTGACCCTACTTTCGCCATCAACACTTCCTACTTCAATCCGTCCACTTGGCGCTGTTATATTTCCACCTTCTAGGATAACTTCACCGCCTACAAGTGCTAAGCTTTTATCGGCATCTACTCTCAAACCCGCAGGAGTTCCACTACCATTAAATTTTTCCTGCATATCACCCCGACTTGCTTGAGAGCGGTTGATAATCCGTCCAGGAGAGTCTCCAAATTGCAGTCCTACAGGAACACTGACAGTAAGTACGGATGAGGCTGAAGAGTTAATAGCACTAAACTCTGTGCCATCGGCAAATTTTATACTATTTGCTGTGCTAGCAATAAAGGAACCACCCAAATCTAGAGCAGCTTCAGCACCAAAGATAATGCCATTAGGATTGAGAAGAAATAAATTAGCATTACCTTGTGTTTTGAGTAAACCATCAATTTTCGAGATTGAATCCCCGGTCACACGGCTGATAATGTTCTGGACAGTAGAGGTGTTGTCAAACCAAGCCGCTCCACCTGTCGGCACGGAAAACTCATGAAAGCTATGGAAAAGGTTTTCTCCGGCTTGGCTGCCTCCAGTAATAGTGAATTGAAGATTGTCTGAACTATTAACATTTGTGGGTAATGTCCCATCTGGGACAATTTGTCCTTGAACAGTGTTGACTGAAATCAGAACGCAATAGGGAATAGTTGCAAGTAACCAGAATGGATGGCGTCGTCGTTCCATATAAGTACCTCATGGGTCACTAGTACGAGTCTAACAACTCACACTCCATTAAGGTTGGAATCACCTATGGTTGTTTTAATAACAACGAGTAAACCATGTCCAACACATCAGACTATTTGAGGTCGCATCCTCTATCTGCTGTTGAGGACTCACAGGCTGGTCTTGCCTAACTCTATTCTCCATGCTGGCATTGGCAGTAACAGGAGCTGCGCCAACTTGAGTAGAAAATGTTAAGCTGAGAGCGATCGCGGTAGATGCAACGAGTTTCATTATTCTTTTCTCCGAGTAGATGTACGAACCTGTGAGCTTGGTGTGATTCACCTAGCCCCAAAATTTTGAGAGATAAATTGCTCTTATCAGAGACTTTTTATTCAGTTGTTGGAGTTACCCTGTCAGTGACGCACCCGATTAGTCGAAATTTGAGAGAAATCTTTTTCTGTCACTGCTCTATAATTAAACTATAGCAAGAGAAAATCCTAAATCAATGAACTTTACCAAAGCTTCATTTAGAGTTCATACACGCTTAATAAGCGCATCTTATGGCTTAAGTTTTCTTTACAGAAGTTCTGGAGTAAGGAGTACACCGAAATTACGGCGTTAGAGGCAATTAAACGTAATACCCAAAACAGTAGACTATAGGCTATAACTGTAGTTGAACCGAAATACATTTGAAATACATCCTGGGTTTAGTGGTGTTTGAGTTACGGTTATCCGTTGAATCAGATTAAATTATTCGTCGAGCCGGATGGGACTTCTCTTTTCCATCCAAGTGAGATATCTCGATTCTTCGCTGGAGGGTTGCAACAGTGAAATCCTTATGGTGCATGGGTTGCTTTTTATTCTTTTGTCAGAGTTTTTTAACAAAGTAAGTTTATGTTAAGAGTTGTAATGTAAGATTTGCTTATATTAAGGATTATGACGCAATAATTCGTAATATTAAACTTACTATAGAATTGCTGAGATGGTTTCGCTTCACATCTCCCACAACACTGAGTTACAAGTAAGTAATTTTACTCAGCCTCCTGAAGATAGAACTCTTTCTCTCGCAGGTTGTTCCAGACATACCCCTCACCTCTGTATAGCGGGAAATTCCCATGAATCTTGCCTTTAAGTTTATTTTGGGCGGAAAGATACTTAACTCCATTGCCTTGATTGAGCAACACGCTTACCTTGAACTCACATCCACCCGCATTAAAGATCTCAATCGTGAAAATTCGGTGAAAGGGAAGTCAACTCAGTCTCATCTGATCAGGTGTGCAGCCATCTCAAGAGACTATTTCGGGCTTGCTGCACAAAGCCGAAACCCTTAGCTATCAATGCTTTGAGCAGCATGGACATTGGCTCATTTTCAAGGACATAAGGTAAAACCCTTTCATACCCTTGCACCACTATCAAAGAAAATGTATCATTGCTTCCCCTGCTCCCTACCTCCCCACAAGACTTATTCAGCAGACCCTAATTTTTTTCTACATGAAGCGCTGTATCTGGGAAATCGCTGAAAAGTCCATCAATTCCTAGCCGATAGAATTGCTGATACTCCAACTCAGGATTACCTTGATAGTCGGGGGCGAGAAAAACCTCTTCATTGCGGAATGTCCAGCCATGAACCTGCAAACCCTGAGCATGAGCGTCATCGAGTAACGAAGTGGGGGGTAATAAGTAACCATCCGCCCCCGTGGGTACAATTAAACGTTTGTTAACCCCGATCGCATCTGCATAATCCGCAATTTCCCCTAACCCCTGAGGCGTTACCAGATCTCGATACGTCCGATTGTTATTGTCATGGTGTTGAGGATGAGCAATAAAATCGTAGGGTTGACCAATGTCATTCACTAACTGTACCAAGGATACATCGGTGATTTGCTTGAGCGCTTTCAAGTTCGCTGTTTCAAAGGATTGGATGAATACAGGGGAAGTGCGATCGCATAATCCGTACTGGTTGAGGATATTTACCAACGGTTCTTCTAACGAGAGTCCGATCGCGGTAAAGTAGGTGGGATGCTTGGTTTCTGGATAAATGCCAATCATGCGTCCAGTTGCAGCACTTTGGCGTTGAACTAGCTCAATAATATCAACCAGAGTAGGGATATCAAACAACCCATCGAATTCTGTCGAACGCAGGTGAGGTAATCGTTCTTTGACTCGTAGGGTTTTTAGTTCAGCCAGAGTAAAGTCCTCAGTAAACCAACCCGTGACAGTTTGCCCATCAATCATTTTAGTGGTTTGGCGATCGCGAAATTCTGGACGAGTCGCCACATCGGTAGTACCCGAAATTTCGTTCTCGTGACGCGCCACCAATACCCCATCCTGTGTCATCACCAAATCAGGTTCAATGTAATCCGCCCCCATCTGAATCGCTAACTCATAAGCCGCGAGGGTATGTTCGGGACGATAGCCACTTGCGCCTCGGTGAGCAATCACCAAAGGACAGGAATTTTGGTCGTGCGATCGCATCCTTATCCTTATATATATACCCCTCTTTTTATTGTCCCCAGACGTAGCAGGCTACGTCTCTACATGCACCCCCCTTAACTTACCAAGGTAATACTTCCCCCTTCGCGTGCCAAAACGTACCAGAATTTTCCAAGTTGAGCTGATCAATGCGGGCTAAAAGTCCCTGAACAGCTTCCTGGGTAGGAATACCATTATGACCTGTCATGTCTGTACTCACCATACCCGGATGGAGAATAGCCACGGCAATTTGACGAGGTTTTAAATCAATTGACAGAGACTTACCCGCCATGGAAACGGCGACTTTAGACATACGGTAGCCGTAAGAATTACCAGAGGTGTTGTCTTCAATCGAACCCATGCGGCTAGTCATAATCGCAACCTTAGCACCCGTACCCAAATTGGGGAGTAACGCTTGGGTGACACGCAACGCGCCCAACGCATTTACCTCAAACTGTTGCCGGATGGCATCAAAGTCAAGCTGGGGGAGGGTATTTTTCCGCAAAATTCCGGCATTGTTAATCAATACATCAATAGGAGTATTCTTTAAACGTGATGCTAAGTCAGCAACAGAGTCATCTGAGGTGATATCAATCCCTGTCTCCACCCGGATTCCCAAGCTATCGAGGGCTTCAGACGTTTTTCGACAAACTGCGATCGCCGTTTCTCCTCGTTCGATTAGCTGTCGGCAATACTCTAAGCCGATACCTCGGTTTGCGCCTGTTACTAAATAAGTTGCCATATTTATCTGTAATCTCCTGTATAAGTGGGTGGACACAATTAAAGTTAACGGTTGAGATTAGGGAACAGGGAACACCTCGACTTTGCTCGGTGTCCCGGCTCAAAGAGTTCCCAAACGCTTCTCGCATCGCGTCTCTACATTGCTCCCCCAGCTTCCCCAGCTCCCCCAGCTTCCCCAGCTCCCCCTGCTCCCCCAGCTCCCCCAGCTCCCCCAGCCTGACAGGTGTAGGTTTTTTACTTTAGGGTGGGGACAAGACAAGGAGGACAAGGGAGGAAAGTAGACAAGGGGGGAAAACCGTACAGCATTTTGTTCGGTCAAGCTAACTTCTAAAAGCCGAAACGCCCTATTTTTCGTTCTCACTCTTCCTTGTCTACTGGTCTACCTGTCTACCTTGTCTTACCTCAACCCCAATCTTAAAAAACCTACCCTTGTGAGGCTCCCCCAGCTCCCCCAGCTTTTAGCCCTTAAGTTGACACCAATGCGGTAAAACCCGCCCCTACACCCTCGCGCTAAAATCGCCGCCGATATTCAATAATCGCCCGACTATCCCCGGAAAAATCAGTCCCCCCCCGCAATAACACATTATCATTCAGCCGATAACGCAGATTGTATTGGAACGGTTCCCCAGTGGTTAACTCCTTCAACACCGACACCGAGAAATTTTGCGTGATATCAACCCCCGCCTCAGCCGCAAATCCCAAACTCGAAGCCCGTTCTTCATCATCAGGAATAATCGTCGGAAATAGACGAAACTCACTCAACGGTAACGCATCCGCAATAAAATTACCCACAGGTCCCAAAACCGCTGAACCCGCCAAATTCGCTAACCCCAACGTACTATTCCCTCGCCCTAACGTATCCACAAATCCCCCACCCAACATCGCCACAATTTCCGCTTCGCTGCGTGCAGGTGTACTTGTCAATTCCAACCGATCCTCCAGTTGAGACGCCGGTCCTTCCACCTGGGCGATAACCCGAACCGTTTGCACCGCGCCCAACTCAAAATCAGGCACATCAGCAATTTCGGCAGTCTGGGCGTTTGTCGGGAGTCGCCGTTGGGTCGCTTCGGCAACTGATGTGACTAAACGTACATTTAAATAGGGATCAAGTCCTTGACCGGGAATAAATTCTGCCGTGTTTTCATGCCCCCGCGCCAACCGGAATTGAGTGGTAAATAAATTCACCTGACCCCGCGTTAACTGAATCACCCCATCGGGTCTCAAATCTTCTAAGGTTCCATTCACTATTAGAGTCCCTTCGGCAAGGAAATTCAAAATTGGTGCCTTTCTAATTTGAATATCTTCCACCAGGGTAATTTTTAAGTCATTAAACTCGAAAACAATACCCTCCTCCGTATTACCCCCAGTTCCTACAGCAGTTCCCGCACTGCCATCTTGCTCAGGTAGTGGTACAGTACCATCAACTAAGTTAATTTCACCACCAATCGTGGGATTCAATGCTGTCCCAGTCAACACCACCTGACTTTGTTGGATCTGACCTCGATATAGGGCTTTCAGGTTAATTGCTAGTTCCCCAATATTTACGGTGAGTGGATTTGGCTGAGGAATGGGCTGGGAGATGGGCAGGGTTCCCGCTGCCGTAATTTGACCGCCACCATAGTTCGCCGTCAAGCTATTCACATCAACCCGGTCAAAGTTGAACTCAATTTCCCCCGTCACATCAGTCAGCGGTTCGGGTAGGGCTTGGGAGGCGATTGTTGCCCCTTCTACGATCGCAGTTCCCTGTGCCCTCACTCCTCTCGGACGACCTTCTTCTTGATCAAAGCTGCCTTGAATATCCAAATTCACGCTTCCGGTTCCCCCCCTCCAGACAACTTGCTGGCGGGTAAGGATATTTAATAAAGCCAACCCCTCGTCTTCCACATTCACACTCAGGCGGAGTACCTCACTCTCTGGGGCGATCGCGTCGGGAACGGGTAATTGGTAAGGGATACTCCCCTGAACCACCAATTGAGGTTCACCCTCGTCTGTGGGTATACTTTCGGCTAAGAACCGCAATCGGGCATCACTGTAACTGAAACTCCCCTGCAAGGTTTCAATCGCTTCTTGATTCAGCGTCGCATCGGTTACCGTCACTGATCCTCTGGCTTGGGGATTCGCTAAACTCCCCGAAAGCGTCGCCGTGGCGTCCAGACTCCCACTAATCGGACCGATCGCAGGCGGTAAATCCACCACGTCTCGGATTAGGGCGATGGGGAAGTTTTCTAGGCGTAACTGACCCGATTGGGTTTCGCCACCGATAGCCCCGGAAAATGTAGCAAAACTCTCTCCCGATCGCAATGTAACCGGAAGCAGCGTCAGTACCCCCTCTTGGAAGCTGCCTTGAAGCGTTGCCTGATTAACCTGATAATCACCCCATTCCCAGTCTTGTCCCTCAATGTCAAATTTGGCATTAATTCCCGATGCCAACGAGCCACTAATCCGTACCGTACCGCTAAAGGTGCCATCTAACTCCTCTAAATCCGGCAGAATCTCTGCTTCTTCCTCCGCCTGTTGCCGTTGTCGCAGCAGGGTTTCAATTTCCGAGAGACGGCGCAGTTGAGTTTGCAGTTTTGCTTGGGGCATTCCCACTTGGGCGATATCCAAGGGTGCGGTGGGGGTAGTGGGTGGTGTTGTGGTCAAGTCGATTAACTGTAAGCCCGCGACTAGGGTTTCTAGTTGCCCCTGTTCAATATTCAGCGTCCCTTGAAATTCAGGTCCCGTGGGCGTTTGGGTAATTCGACCCGATAGGCTATACAGATTTTCCCCTGGTGCAGCTTCCCCTGGCAAACGACTGCCAAAAATTGGACCCGTTAATTCCACTTGGTCTAACGCCACGTCAAAGGTATTCAAATTAATTGCTACTTCCCCAGAAATATCACCCACCAAGGGTTGAGTCTCCAGGGCGACAGGCACCGGGGCGATATCTTTAATCAAGGCGATGGGAATATTTTCTGTATTCACCCGTAGCACATTACCCTGGCGCGTCCCAGTGGCGATCGCATCCCCGCGACGAATGTTAAAGGAAACAGGAAGATAATCCGATCCCAGGGCTACTTCAATCTGATCTGTCTCACCTTGTAGATCTAAGTCTACGCCCTCTCCCGGTATAAACGTCACTGAACCAGCGAGTTCCTCTTCAAAGGTCAACCCACTGACGGCAAAATCCTCCAGTTCTAAATTCCCCTGAACACGGGGATTCGTCACTGTCCCCACGATCGTACCCGTAAAATCTGCCAATCCCGCCACATCCACATCCACATCCGCTGCGGCTGGGGGTAAATACGCCGAGAGTTCAGCTAAATCTAAATTATTTGCCGCCACATCCAGGTTAAAATTCCCCACCGCCCCAATTCCCTGATCCAACTGGGCGGGATTCACTCCAATAAACCCACTAGCAGACAGTCCCTCGGCGGTCAACTGTTGCAGGTCTATTCCTTGACCTGTCCAGCGAAATGTGGTATTCACAGGACGGTCAATCAAGGCAAATCCTTGACTAAATCGCAGTTGACCCGCCGCCGTTAGCGATCGCGCGATCGCTTCCGGGGTCAATGTCTCTAAACTGGTGGAGACATCCACATTGCCGCTTAAGGTTCCCGATAACTGTTCCCCAAACCGTGCCAATTCAATCCCTTGAGGGTTTAGCTTTGCTTGTAGCGTCCCATTATTTAACTGTACCCCCGTCGCCCTCACCGTACCCCCAGCCACGGCTAATCTGCCCTGACCTTGGGCTTGAATCTGATCCAGTGCTACCTTCTCAAGAGACCCTGACAGGTCAAAATTTCCCGCCAACACCCCAGCAAATTGGGGCGGTAATTCCGGTGCTAACCTTGCCAACTCCAGCCCCGCTGCTTGCACATCTGCCTGCCAACGTCCGGCGGCGAGATTAATATCCCTTGCCCGGACAACACCCCCTGCCAGGTTAATTAAAGCATTCCCATCCCCCCGAATCGTTTCCAGCGCTAACTGATCCAGACTCCCGGACAGATTCATGATTCCGGTTAAATTCCCCGACAATTGCGACGGTAGCTGAGGCACAACCCCCGCCAATCCCACCCGATTCGCCGCCACTGTAGCTTGCCAACGACCGGCATTTACATCCAAATTTGACACCTGAACGGTTCCCCCACCCACATTCAGTTGTCCTTCACCGGCTACATTAATCGCTGATGGGGAAAACTCATCTAAGGAACCCGACGCCACAAACGTACCACTAAACGGCGACTCCAGTTGAGGCGGTAATTGAGGCGCAAATTCTGCCAACTGAATCCGATTCGCGTCTATCCGGGCTTGCCAACGCCCCTTGTCCAGAGTCACCTCCTCCAGATTAATCCGTCCCCCAGCCGCTGTCAGCGCCACTTGACCAATCCCACTAATCCCGGAAACAGACGGATCTGCCAGAGAACCAGACAGGGCAAACGTGGCGTTAATTGGTTCTTGTAGGGCGTCCGGAATTTGCGGGGCTAACTCTCCCAATTGCACCCCATTAGCATCAACATTAGCCCGCCAGCGCCCTTGAGACAGTTGGATATTCTCGACGCCAATCGTTCCCCCCGCCAGACTCAGGCGTCCCTTACCCTGGGCGCGAATCTGGGATAAGGCAAACTGATCCAAAGGGGTTGATAGGGTAAACTGACCCGCTACCGTCCCCTGAAATTGCGATGGTACATCCGCGAGTTGGGACAGTTCCACCCCTTGGGCTTGGACTAAGGCGGTGAGACGATTATCCAGAACTTGCAGATTTGTCGCGGTGACTGTACCCCCAGCCGCTTGCACCGTCGCCCTTCCCGTGGCGCGGATGTTTTGGGGATTATCTAAGGGACCGAAAATTTTGGCGGTTCCGGAGAGGTTACCAACGGGAATCGGTAGGGTGGTGTTGTAAGTTTTTGCTAGTGCTGTGGTTGGCAGGTTATTGGCTTGCAAGTTAAATTGCAATCCTCCCTTTTCCCCCAGTTCAATCACACCTTCTCCAGTAATTTTGCCACCGATGGCGGGTTGGGCTTGCAGGTTGCGAACGGCGAGGCGGGTGGGATCTTGCGGTTGGGCGGGTGTAGTGAGGGTAAAATCGGTACTGATCGTGCTGAAGGTGACGCGATCAATCTGAGTCGGTTTCGTGGTAACGGCTTCTCCCTTCACTAGGGGTTGGGTCAACGAACCTGTGACTAGCAGGGCGGCTTTGACTTCTCCGGACAGGGGAACGGGCGTTTCTTCGAGATTAAAGGTTTGTAAAACGGTCTTGATTTGTACCGCTTGGGTTTGGGCGGTGAGATTAAATCCTGTCTCTAGATCCACACTACCATTAGCCGTGACGGGAATTTGCCCGAATTGGGTGGTTACATCTTCTAAGCGAATGGTTGTCTCTTTGAAGCGTAATCGCCCATTGGTATTAGCAAAGGCTTGGGGGAGTTGGGGAACTTGGGCGGTTACGTTGTTGAGGGTGGCGTTTCCCAGAAACTGGAGGGGTTGATCCGGTTTAATCGTGATTTCTAAGTCCCCACCAACATTACCCGCATTCACGTCTAGGGGTAGGGGAATTAGGCGATCCAGGGTACTAGCCTTGACATTTTGCCCATCAACTTGTAGGTGGGTGGCGCTAGTGGGGAAGAGGTGTTCGCCCTGTAGGTTAAAGGTTCCACCACTCGCGATTTCACCTTGGACATCGAAGCGAATGATGTCATTATCCTGTAAGAATTGACTACTCCCCTGGGGAATTGCGATCGCGACGGGGGATTGCTGTTTGCCTTCCGTGGATCGAGGCACAAGCTGCACCTCAGCATTCCGCACCCCTAACTGTTGTAAATCTACCTCAATTGGACCGGGTTCTCCTTGCTCTTTAAGTTCCAAGGGCATCCATGATCCATCGACAGCTTGTTCGATATAGACATCGGGTTCAATTAGGGTAACGTTTAATTCTAACCGACGGTCGAATATCAGGGGAAGTAAATCATACTGAACTTCCACCGCTTCAATCGAGGCGCGATCGGGTTCGGTATCCGTAGGGGGTAAGGCGGCGCTATCAAAGCGCAACCCAGTCAGGGAAAAGCGTTCAACCTCGCCAATTTCCACGGGGCGTTGTAGGAGTTGGGTGAGGTTTCTCGCCACCAAGGGTGCCAACATCTGTTGGATAAAATACCACGCAAAACCCATCCCCCCAGCGATTCCCACCAGCAGGATGATACTGATCCCAATTAACCAACGCCGACGTCGCGATCGCCGAGGCGGTGGAGATTCCGGTTGTTCATTGGAATTGGATTCCGGTTCGTTACTGGGAGGGGGTACATTGGTCATAGTCCTTAATTCACGCCGGGAAAGAGGAGGCGGTTAGGTTGCTGGGTGAGTGCGATCGCTAGCTAATTTTAGTCAGGGAAGGCTTAGTTTTTTACATGATAGCGATGGTGCAGGTTCCCTCGTGTTTTAACCTAGGGATGAAACCGAGCATATAGACGGATACTAGAATACGCCAATTCCCCCCATAGGGGTAGATGACTAAGTGCAGTCAAGGGAAGCTGGGGAAGCTGTTAGCCTTATTTCTGCCTTACGTCAGTTCTGCTGTCTTGTCATCAAAACCTGAGAATGTCAGGATTTGTAAATTTATTCCTCCAGAAATAGACGAGTATTACCGCAAAAAAGTATCATTAGATACAGAAATAGAATCTACCTGAGAGTTTTGACTCAGATCAGTGCAGTGGATCGGTGGGTAGGTTGCGGTAATCACATTGATATAATCTTATGGATGTCGAGACAGCGATCGATTGGGATGAAGCCTTTGAATATCTACCCGGTTCTCTGGTGGAATTGAAAGCACAACCAGGAACCACACATCGTATTGACTTTTATGAACCCATGATGGTTCCCCCGATCTGGTTAGTGGATGATCCACGTCCCCGCTATCCCCACGAGTTAAGGATCGTATCACGCCTGAATGAGCGGGTTTGTTCATTAGAGTCTCAAGCCGTTTAAGCGCAGAAGGCTTGTTTGATCTGACAATCAAACTGAGACGCAGAAAAAACAAAATGACTTGTAGGGGCGGGTTTTACCGTTATCTGTGGCGACAAACCCCCTAATTCAATAAACCCGCCCTGCTCCCAACCATTAATGTTTATAATCCAGTTGGTGTAGGCTCTAGGTAAGTGGGTCGAGTTCCGTGAATTCTCTTCGCCTAGGCTTATTGAGGGCTAAAGCCCTTACTACAAACTAAGAATTTTCACCAAAGAGAACGTAAATCCAGGGTAAATCCTGGTAACACCTCTTCTCCAGAAAGAGTATCTGGAGCCTCTAAAATTTCAACAGCTTGCTGGGGACGATAAATTTCTACTCGCCTCTGTTCCGGCGCAATTAACCAGCCCAAACGGGTGCCATTCTCGATATATTCCTTCATTTTATCTTGGGTGGCTTTTAACGTATCGGAAGGAGACATCAATTCCACAACAAAATCGGGGCAAATTGGTGGAAACTTTGTTCGTTGTTCTGGAGACAAAGCATCCCACCGTTCCTGTCTAACCCAAGCCAGATCAGGAGAACGATTAGCGCCATTGGGAAGTTTAAAACAGGTAGAGGAGTCAAAGCCAACCCCTAATCGAGTTTGGCGATTCCATATCCCGAAATCAATGACAAGTTCAAAGTTTTGATTCCCGGTTTCTCCGCCAGTGGGGGGCATAATAATCAATTCTCCGTGGGAATTGCGTTCAAATTTCAGATCAGGATTAGCCCGACATAATTGATAAAATTGGTCGTCGGTAAGCTGAATAACTGGGTTAAAATCTATCGTATACGCCGTCATTTTCGTTTTACCTGTTAACTCAAATTAATTGGATTCATCCCCTATCCTCGGTCATGCTCTGACGCCGCCTACATTTAGACTGGGGCGAGTCGAGTTAGGTTAATTCTCATACCTCCACATTTAAGCAGTGACTCGCCCCTACAATTGTGATCATGTCAATTTCTCTGAATCATCCGTTTGGTCAAATTAATAATCGGTAGGGGCGACCCGCTTGCATTACTTAATAATACCCGTCTATTCAATTTACTCGGGTCGCCCTTACTCAGGTCGCCCATTGCACATTTGCCTATATTTTAAATGGGTTGGGTTATAGCCGTCAAAGGAACCTCGATCGCACCTTAACCCTCAATACATTTAACGCCAAGATATCCCCTATTCGGATAACCCACCGAAGCAAACGTTGTTCTTTCCGGTCGTGATGTATCACACTAAAAGAAGAAAGTCAAGTTCACTGCTGTTTTACCCTGTCGTCCAGTTGCCATCAATCCCACGCGGGACGAACCAGGAACAACGTTTCCCAATGATTGAAACCAAACAACCCGAAGACGTTACCAACTATAATCAGAGTTCATTGAACGCCCTCGATCGCGCGATCGCCTTTTCTCAGGGTGAGTTCTCCCTTGTCTTAGTGCGCTGTAATTACAAGCGTTTGCAGAAACGTATATTACACCAACTGCACGAACGCGCTCAAGGTCGATATCAAATACAGGAATTAGTTCTCCCCGAATCCGTCACCACCCTTTACACCACGATTCAGAATTATGTGGACAGGAATTATAGAGAAGCTGGGGAAGCTGGGGAAGCTGGGGAAGCTGGGGGAGCAGAGGGAGCTGGGGAAGCTGGGAGAGAAGAAATTAAAATTAGAGCTAATCCGAGCTTTATTGATCCCCCTCCCGCCTTAATTATCCTGGGATTAGAATCCGTGGAAGCGTTGGAGGATTTACTCACCTCCACCAACCAAGTGCGGGATGAATTTCGCAAACGCTTACCCTTCCCCCTAGTCTTATGGGTGAATGACGAAGTATTGCACAAACTCGTCCGTTCTGCCCCTGATTTTAGCAGTTGGGCGGCGACTCCAATTAAGTTTGAAATTGCTACCGATGAACTCCTCGATTTGCTGCAACAAAAAGCAGACTCTCTATTTAAAACTGTATTAAAAGGAACTCCGGGACGATATGCGCCGTGGCGTATCTGTACCCACCATGCCAATCTCAATTTAGCCACAGGATGTCGCTCCCGCGCCGAACTTGACTGCGCCCTCCATGACTTAGAACAGCGCCAAGAAACTATTACGCCGGAACTAGAAGCCAGTCTGCAATTTGTTTTAGGGCAATATGATTATGCCAATGATTATATCGATGCCGCCGTTATCCGTTATCAAAAAAGCCTTTGGTATTGGCGCGTCACCAATAACTTAGAACGTCAAGGCGTTCTCCTATTTCATTTAGGCTTATGTTATTGTCGGAATGCAGACTTGCATCGGGCGCAACGACATCGCAACTGGGAAGAAGCTTGGCCCTATCTCCAGCAAGCGGTTGAGGCATTTGAACGGGCGGAACGTCCGGATTTAGTGGCGCAGTTTATTACTCAACAGGCGGAAGTGTTGCAACATTTGGAAGGCTGGGACTCCCTGCAACACGTCGCCCAACAGTGCTTACAGGTACATCAACACTATGGTTCCCCCGTCCAACTGGCGCAAGATTACGGCTTTTTAGCCGAAGTCGCCCTCGTGAAACGGCGCTGGAATGATGCCAATCACTGGGCGCGGCAAGCCCTCTCCCGGTTAGAATCGGTCTCGGATCAACTTCAAGACTACCAAGGCTTACATCCCTATCTATTGACTCAACTCTATCAACTCATCGTTGTCAAATCCTATCATCAGTTGCGTCAATCGGCAGAAGCCACCCAGCACCTGAACCGGGCGAGTCAAGACTTAGCGGATGCCATTGCCAAAAGCGATTATCTCTACGAACCCCAACGTTACTTATATCTGCTGGAAAGCCTACGGCGGCTGTACTTCGAGCAACACCGTTATTTAGAAGCCTTTCAGATTAAACAAGAACAAGGGGCAGTCGAACAACTCTATGGATTTCGTGCCTTCATTGGTGCGGCTCGTCTCCAGCCTCGACGAGCCGTATCTAATCCTACCTTAAGCCCAGTCGAACAGCAAGAAATTGTGGCACAAGAAATTGCCGCATCCGGACGTCAACAGGATGTACAACGTTTAATTGAACGGTTAAGTCGAGCGGATTGTCAATTGACGGTGATTCATGGACCTTCTGGCGTCGGCAAGAGTTCCATCGTTTCCGCTGGCTTAGTTCCTGCCCTCAAGCATAGAGCATTAGGCGATCGCTTAGTGTTACCTGTGGTACTGCAAGTGTACACTGATTGGATTAAGGAACTGGATAAAGGCGTCAGAACCGCCCTGTCTGGGTTAACCCCGTCTAAATCTGAGCCGTATACCCCCTCAGAAAGCCTAGGTGAGGAAGATTCTGATCAAGCCATTCTCAACCAACTGCTGGCACTGTTACGAGATAACGCCGATCGCAATATCTTAACCGTGTTAATCTTTGACCAGTTTGAGGAATTTTTCCTGGGACATGCTTCTCCCCAGCAAACGCGCTTATTTTATCAGTTTTTCCAGACTTGTTTAGATCTCTCCTTTGTCAAAGTTATTATTTCCATTCGCGAAGACTTTTTACACTACTTATTAGACTTCGAGAAACTGAATCTAGAGGCAATTGACAATAATATATTAGATCGCAAAAATCGTTATCCACTAGGTAACTTTTCCCGTCCCGATGCCCGGGCGGTGATCCAAAGCCTCACCGAACGCGCCCATTTTTACCTAGAACCCGCATTAATTGATGCCTTAGTCCAAGATTTAGGTCGAGAACTGGGAGAAGTTCGTCCAATTGAATTGCAAGTGGTGGGGGCGCAGCTACAAGCTGAAAATATAACCACGCTGGCACAATATCGACAACGGGGACCCGTGGAAAAGCTGGCGGAACGTTTCCTGGAAAAAGCCCTAAAAGATTGTGGCGCAGAAAACGAACAGGCGGCTTGGCTAGTTTTGCAACTTCTCACCGATGAAAATAATAATCGTCCCTTAAAAACCCGTGCTGAATTAGTCATTGAATCGGATATTGACGCCCAGCCTCTGGATTTAATCTTAGAAATATTAGAGAAATCCGGTTTAGTCTTCCTGTTACCCGAAATTCCCACCCATCGCTATCAACTGGTTCACGATTACCTGGTAGAATTTATCCGCCAAAACGAACAAAACAGCCTGCGAAAAGAACTGGAAGAACTGCGGCAAAAAGATAAAGAGAGTCAAAATAAGATCCAACAACTGATTCGGGAAAAAAGCCTGCGGTCTAAATTATCAGCGGCGACGAAAAAACATGCGGCTGCGGTGGAAAAGCAACAGCAAGCCGAGGGGAAATTGAATCAAGTTCTACGACGCCGTTTGCAAGAAGCCCGAATTGCGGGCGTGACGTTAGCTACCCTGGCGGTGATTGCCGTCGGACTGGTATTTCGGGCAGTATTTAGTGAAACCAATGCCCGATTAATTGCCCTGAATGCTTCAGCCGAAGCCTTGGTTGCGTCCAACCGTAAATTTGACGCTTTACTGAAAAGTTTATCCGCTGCTAAAGAATTAAAACAAGCCCTAGGCGTGACGCAAGAAACCCGGATGCGGGTGATTTCTACATTGCAACAGGTGGTATATGGCGTGAAAGAACGCAACCGTTTAACTAGACATAATGATTGGGTGAGTAGCGTTAGCTTTAGTCCCGATGGGAAATTAATTGCATCGGCGTCTAGGGATAAAACAATTCAACTGTGGAGTCAGCAAGGGGAATGGTTGAACGAAGTAGGGAGACATAATCAGGGGGTGTATGCAGTTCGCTTCAGTCCTCAGGGCGAGATATTAGCCTCGGCGAGTGAGGATAATACGATTAAACTTTGGAGTCGCGAGGGTCGATTATTAAGAACCTTAACTGGACATGGCGATCGCGTCCACAGTATCAGCTTTAGTCCCGATGGTCAACGGCTTGTCTCTGCCAGTGAAGATAATACAATTAAACTCTGGCGTATCGATGACGGAAAGCTACTGAAAACCCTTTCCGGTCATAATCATTGGGTGTTAGATGTAAGTTTTTCTGCCAATGGTCAGTTGATTGCATCCGCCAGTCGTGATAAAACGATTAAACTTTGGCAATCGGATGGTACATTACTCGAAACCTTAACCGCCCACAATCAACCTGTACTCGACATCAGTTTTAGTCCCGATGGACAATATCTAGTCTCTGCTAGTGCAGATAAAACTGTCAAACTGTGGCGAACTGATGGCAGATTACTCAACACCCTATCCGGACATCAAGATGCTGTAATTGCCGTTACTTATAGTCCAGATGGTCAGATGATAGCGTCTGGAAGTGACGACAATACGATTAAACTCTGGCGTCCCGATGGTACATTAATTGACACATTACAGGGACATGGTAAAGCGATTCTGGGATTAGGATTCAGTCCCAATGGCAAAATCTTGGCATCTGCTAGTGCTGATAATACCATCAAACTCTGGCAAGTCAAGGGAGGAATGTTGCAACCGATTCCTGGACATAGCCAACCCATCAGCAGTGTCAGTTTTTCCGCCAATGGTCAGAGAATTGCTACCGCTAGCTGGGATAATACAGTGAAACTTTGGACTCGTCAGGGGCAATTGTTAAAAACAATTGCCGCACATCAAGATTCGGTTAATAGTGTTAGTTTTTCAGACAACGGTGAAACCCTAGCCACAGGCAGTGACGATAAGACAATTAAACTCTGGAATCCAGATGGAACCTGGCAGAAAACCCTGTCCGGACATAAGGATGGAGTAACCAGTGTTAATTTTAGTCCCGATGGTCAGCGACTCGTATCTAGTAGCGCGGATAAAACAGTAAAACTATGGCAAATTGATGGCAAATTGGAGAAAACCTTAAGCGGTCATCAGGGAACAGTGTGGGGCGTAAGTTTTAGTCCTGATGGGTCTTTTATTGCTTCAGCCTCTGACGATAAAACGGTGAAACTTTGGAGTCGTAACGGCAGGTTGATCAAAACATTGAGGGGGCATACAGATTCCGTGAATTGGGTAACCTTTAGTCCCGATGGCGAGTTGATTGCTTCAGCGAGTAATGATGGAACGGTGAATCTGTGGAGTCGAGAGGGCAAATTAGTGCGTCCATTGAAGGGACATAATGGTTCAGTTAATTGGGTAACTTTTAGTCCCGATGGCAACTTTATTGCATCAGGGAGTGATGACAAAACCGTTAATCTTTGGAGTCGGCAAACCGGTCATTTAATTAACTCCTTTGTCGGTCATCAGGATGCTGTGTTTGGCGTCAGTTTCAGTCCTGATGGTAATATTTTGGCATCAGCGTCTCAAGACACGACGGTTATTTTGTGGAATTTGGATTTAGCGGATTTAGTCGAACGCAGTTGTTCTTGGTTGGAGGATTATTTACAACATCATTCAGAATCGCCAACGATTAATGATGCCAATCCCCAGGATTTTCGGGCATTGTGTGAGGGGAGATAAGTAGGGGGTGCTGAATAAGTCTTGTGGGGAAGCTGGGGAAGCAAGGGTACATTTTTCCTGATAGTGGTACAAGGGTTTTGATGAGTTTTATTCTCTTTCCTGGAAGATGAGCCAATGTCATTCTTGTAAAACAAGGAGATCAAATCATGGTCTTAATTTCGCCCAATAAAAGTATAGGATTGGACTCCGATGTAGTAAAATGTAGCCTGTAGAGATATTGCTGGCAACGTTTCTACCATCTTTAATTTCCCCAATCAGTTCCCGATTATGTCTAATCCCTTTTTACTCAGCCGCGTCCTTTTACAGTTTAATTCGTCAGACGAAGACCTGATTAACGAACTCTCAGCCGCCACATTTACACCGGATGGTAGTTTGTGGCTGGGTTCTGATGAAGGGATAAATGTGGAACGCCTCTCGCTGATCGAACCTTGTGTTTTTGGCAATCACCAATCCTATTGTCTAGCCAATTTCATCGAATTGTTTAATCAAGATGATGAAATTGATATTGAAGGAATTGATTATGCCGACAATTATCTTTGGATCACGGGTTCCCACAGCACCAAACGCGGCAAACCCAAGGGGAAAAACGTAGAAAAAGATATCCAACGCCTTGCCACGATTAAAACCGATGTGAATCGATATTTACTTGCTCGTATTCCTATCGTGAATGGCGAATTATTAAAGGTATCTTCTCTCCCGGATAATCCAGAGGAAAAATTGACCGCCGCCTGTCTGCAAAAGACAGAGGCGAGTAATATTCTCATGGATGCCTTAATCGATGATAGTCACTTAGGTCCCTTTGTTACCCATCCCTTACCCAGTAAGGATAATGGCTTAGATATCGAAGGATTGGCGGTGCGAGGCGATCGCGTATTTTTAGGTTGTCGGGGTCCGGTTCTCCGGGGTTGGGCAGTTATCCTAGAAATCAAAGTGGCGGAAAAGGCACCGGGCGTTTTAACCCTAGAGAACATTGGGGACAACGGGAAACGCTATCTCAAGCACTTTATCGATCTCAATGGTTTAGGAGTGCGGGAACTCTGTTGGCAAGGAGACGATTTGCTGATTCTGGCTGGACCAACAATGGATTTAGAAGGGGCTATCCGTGTATTCAGCCTCAAATCTATTTTAGACCGTTCAGCCGATAGTATAACGGCGCAAGCCTCCGGAGAGTTAGAACGCCTGTTTGACTTACCCTTTATTCCCGGATGCGATCGCGCCGAAGGTTTAGCCTTGTTTCCCTGCTTAGGAGAATCGGATGCGCTATTAATGGTTTATGATTCCCCTAATCCTATTCGCCAAATTGAACCAAGTGCGATTTACGGAGACGTTTTTAGTGGAAAAATTTTCAGTTAATCGGGCTAAATACGTTAAGATACTCGCTAATTCAAGTTAGTTTAGGTCAAAGCTAGTTATAGAATTAGGATGTTCTGGCAATCAAGCAATTTGATGCCATAACGTTTCCTGAACTTGACTCTTCTCTTCTCGGACTTTTAGATAACTACAGGGAATACTATCGATTAACGTCATTGCGGTTTCCCCATTGCGATGAAGTTCGAGTTGAGCTTGGGGAGGGGCTTCAAAAAATAAACGTTCCTGGGGAAATATAATTCGTTCAAATTTCCAATTTGGAATATTAGCAATCCGAGCAATTAAGGTTTTGCCCGTTCCATTGATATAGTAACAAAGCATGAGATTCCGACTGTCATTGAGCCGAGAGTATAAGAGTTGAGTCATCATCAATAACCTCAGTAACGTTATCAGTTGGTCAAAAGTCTTACTCAGAAGCAGGATAAAGGATTAACAAAACGCTTTATCCCCAAGTTTGACTGACTTACGAAGACTAGCGCAGCGCGGTTTCATTATGATGTCCAGCAAATCACCCATAATAAAAAAAGCCTAAAACCCCTACTGTTACAGCATTGCTATTATGGGCAATTAACAGGACTTGATCCAGCTTATCTCATGAAAAAGCTGGGGCAAAAAGATGGGTATAGTTCCAAGGCAAGGTATAGAATTGAACATTGGGCAGGGACGCGGGAGGATGCCAGTCTGATTGAGTGTGTAGAATATACTCTATTCCCCAATGAGCATACGTTTCAACCCGCAAACGCAGTTCTAAAGAATGGTAAGGGATTTTCGTTGGCACAGAACCGTTCGCCGTTGTGTTTACCTGAGTATAGGTTTCAGGAATAGCCGCCATCACGTAGTCAACCAGTCGTTGACGTACATCGGGCTGGGCAAATAGTTCGTTGTAGGGTTCATTACCATAAACTGCCAGGGCATTGTCAATTTCTTCATTCACTAATTGCACTCCCAAGTCTACAACCCCTTTAGACAGTGATTTAGACATTGTTCATTTCCTCAACTTGATGGCTTACCTGCTGAGATCAGAATGGATCTGTTGTCTACGGAAACACTGAAATTCAAGGACATCGAGTCAAAAAGGGAAATATCCCTGTGGGTCATTGCTCGATAACCATTACTGACTTTACAGGTTAAACGTAAAAAAATTGGGGAATGACACTCAAGGTAACTTAGTGCTTTTGTGACATACTCCTACACCAACCTGAGTACAGGTATGGTGTAGGCTTCCAAGACAATCCGACTATTGTTTAGGAGACTCTTGGCTTTATTAACGACACGGGATGCCCCTCCGCGCCGGAACAATACAAAAGTCTGTTCGTGCCTTTGTACTGCTGGAATTTTACCCGCCCACAGATGCGACTATGAGTAGTCGGTTTCTGGACGGAACCCAATCTGATGTTATTCGTGAGTTGATACGCAGGTTGTCAATCTCAGGGGTGTTGAACCCCATCGATTGACCGCCTATCCATCTCACGCCAATTTGAGTACAAATATGGCGTGAGGCTTCCGGCGTTCAGCTAAAGAAAAGATTAAGAAAAGGGTTTCAACCGATAACCAACGCTGTGAACCGTCTCAATCAAATCATCGGGCGCTCCCACGGCTTTGAGTTTGTGACGCAAGCTCTTAATGTGAGCTTTAACGGTATCTTCAAAGGGGGTGGCTTCGGCAGACCACAAATGCTCAATGATAAACTCACGGTTAATGATGCGCTGACTATTTCGCAAAAACAACTCTAGGCAGGAATACTCCTTCGGGGTTAAATGTACAGGCTGTTGATTATAGATTACTTCATGACAACTTGGATCAAGCTGTAATCGCTCCCACTCTAGCACTGGCGGTACTGAACATCCTCCCCGTCGCAACAGCGCTCGAATGCGAGCTAACAGTTCTGGCAAATCAACGGGTTTGACTACGTAGTCATCAGCGCCTGCATCTAAACTGTTCACCTTATCCGTGCTGGTGTCAAGGGCTGTGATCATCAGGATTGAGCCGTGATAACTGTTAGAACGCAGACGCCGACACAAACTGATACCATCTAACTTAGGGAGCATGACATCTAGCAAAATTAAGTCATAATAGAGGCTTGTAATTTGTCGCCAGCCGGCTTCCCCATCATTGACAACATCAACATCATAATTTTGATCGACAAGCGCCTCTGTGAGCGCTTCCGCGAGCGCGATATCGTCTTCCACCAACAAGATTTTCATAGCCAATTGATTGAATAAATCGGTAAGCCAACTCAAGTAGATATAGCAGATGCGCTATATCTTAATTTCTACTTTACCAGCCTTAACATTGGCTCTACTCATCCTCTAAAGCATCGATTCAGTAATCACAGTTAACTAATCGGACGAGTGACGTAGCTTGCTTCTTGTCGGGAGCGAGTATAACTAATGAAAAATGATCAATGACAAGTAACAAATGACACATTCTATCCAACCCAAAAATCTGCTTGCTGGTTTGGGTTTAGCATTACTGATTCTCAGTAGTCCGATCGCTGTTTATGTATGGCGGTTAATGGGATTTGCTCCCCCGGTGGTTCCGGCGCATCCTCTATTGTTAATCACCATCACTAACGGTTTCAGCATACTGCTACTAATTGGCATCTACTATCGCTTCTGGGTGCGACTTAGGCAACTGGAACAAGACAATGACAACAGCAGATTTTTGTCTCCAGAGATTCGCGATCGCCAACAAGCTGAGTTGCAAGAACAGAATTTTCTTTCAGTCATTCTTGATACCGCTAATGCCTTAATTACCGTTCTGGATAAACAGGGACGAATTATCAGATTTAATCATACCTGTGAACGACTAACCGGCTACTCCTTTGACGAAGTAAAGGGAAAGTATATTTGGGATTTGTTTTTAATTCCTGAAGACATTGAATCAGTAAAAACCATTATTAAAGAACTCCAAGCCTATCACTTTCCCAACGAGCATAAAAATTACTGGATTACACGAGATGGCACTCGTCGCCTAATTTCCTGGTATAGTACAGTCCTGCTGGATGACAATCATTCCGTCAAGTATTTCATCGGTATTGGTATTGATATCACCGAACGCCAGCAAGCCGAACAAATGCGTCGCCAACTCGAACGCCAGCAAGAACTGAGCCAACTCCAGCTACGCTTTTTTTCATTAGTGTCCCATGAATTTCGCACCCCCTTGAGTACGATTCTAGCCTCCGTTCAACTCTTACAACTTTGCTCGGATCAATTTTCTCCAGATAAAAAAATCAGAAATCTGCAACGGATCGAAGCCGCAACTCAACGCCTGCGGCAAATGTTAGATAATATCCTTATCATAAATCGTGCTGAAACGGGACAATTGGAGTTCCAGCCAAGGCGAGTGAATCTTGAACAGTTTTGTCAAGGAATTTTAGCGGAGATACTGCGTAATCCTGACAATCCGTATGATTTAAAGTTGGTTAGGCAGGCAGACTGTAGCCGTGCCTGTTTGGATGAACAGCTATTGCGTTCTATTTTGATCAATTTACTAACGAATTCGATTAAATATTCTCCGCCAGGTAGCACTATTATTTTACGGCAAACTTGTACAATAGCTGAGGTAATTTTTCAAGTTTGCGATCAGGGAATTGGTATTCTGGATGATGATATTATTCATATATTTGAATCATTTTACCGTGGGAAAAATATTGATAGTATTCCGGGTTCAGGATTAGGGTTAACGGTTGCTAAAACTTGTGTTATCGTACAGGGTGGCAATATTAGCGTGACCAGTGAACCGGGAGTTGGCACAACGTTTACGGTAACAATTCCTTGCGAAGTCATAAGTCAAGTGTAGGGGCGGGTTTAGACACTGTAGGGGCGGGTTTAGACACTCAAGTAAGCTTGTCACCGATAACGGTTCAACAAAACCCGCCCTTGCTGATTACTTGTCACCGATAACGGTTCAACAAAACCCGCCCCTAAACATCGGTCAGGGCGGGTTTTGAACAAATATTAGTCATCAATAGCGAAAAGAAAATCCCTAAACCCGCCCCTACACAAAACCAGACCCCTTGAGACCCCTTGAGCCAAGCGAAGGGTTAAAACCAGGTTCCTGACGAACGAAGTGAAGGATCAAAACTTCACCAATCCCCCGCAAACGATAAAATAGCCAGTGTAACCAATAATTGGGACTTAACATGAATCAGCCAGTGCCAGGGAATCCCAAAGCCAACTCTGATTCTGACCAATCGATGACCACGGGTGATCCAGGTTTACGATCCTTTGCTGACCGTCTGGCTAAGAATTTGGCACGGGATACACTAATTCAAGGAACGACTGACTATCTGCGAAACGTGTTAGCCGTCGATCGCGTGGTTCTCTATTATTTCTATTACGAGTGGAAAGGTCAAGTCACCTTCGAGTCATTGAGTTCTCCCAAATACTCCATCTTCGGCTCGACTGGCGGCGATGAATGCTTTAATGACGAGTATGCCGAGTTGTATTATGCAGGACGAGTAAGAGCGATCGCAGATATTCAAGCCGAACCCATCGATCCCTGTCACCGCGACTTTTTGCATAGCCTTAAAGTACGTGCCAATTTAGTCGTACCGATCCTTACACCGCGACGGTTATGGGGATTACTCGCGGCTCATCATTGTCAAGATACCCATCCTTGGTCACCGTCTGACATTGAAGCCATGAAAAAAGCCGCCCGAACCCTAGCGACGGTTCCAGCAATTCGAGATAGCTAGATATCGATGAAAGTCAAAGTCCTAATTCTAGCGCTGACAACTCTTACCGCACTCGTCGGTACGGCGGATTGGGCTGCAGATTTTCCCCTGAGTCGCTCCCTATTGTCACAGTGGCAATGGGGCGGCTCGGGGCAGTCACAAACCCTGCTCAAAGACCGTATTTTAGATGAAGGGGAAACAGAAGCCGCATTTCGGGCGCGGAGTTTGGCGATTCGGGAAAAGGTGGCGGCGGCGGATTTAGAGGGATTAGATACCTGGTGGCGTACTCGCACGATTAGTGATCCCCATAAATACTTACTTCCAGTTATTCTTGCCCGCCTCAGCTTAGGGGAACAATACGATCGCCAGCAAATCTGGGATATACTCTTGGGTTTAGATGAAGGAAAACCGGATCTTTATCACTTTCGCAGCCCCTACGATATTCGCATCTTCTTCTTATTCCGAGATACCATGCCCAAAGCGGTAAAAGCCTCTTACCGTAGTATGGTGGATTCGCCGCGTGTGCGCGAGTGGCTGGAACAGGGTACAGAAAATCATATGTTCATGCAGCGTATTTCCGGTTTAGCGCTGATGGATGGAAGTGGTTTCCCTACGCCTCTCCCGGCGACGGCGGCGACAAATGAGGCTTGGTTAAGGGCAGAATTAAATAAGTTCCTGACCATTGGACAGGGAGAGTTTCATTCTTCGACCTATTATGGGTATGCGATCGCAGGTTTGCTGAATCTCTATGATTTTGCTGATACTCCCGAATTGCGCCAGTTGGCGAAAGCCGCATTAGATTGGTACGCCGTTAATATGGCGGTGCGCTTCAGTTGGGGAACCGCAGGTGGTGCGGAAAGTCGCGGGTTTGATCGCGGGACGTGGGATGATAGTGGTTTGAGTGGCGTGGCTTGGATTTGGTGGGGGGATAGTTTGACCCAGAGCGGAGTCGAAGGGTTGACCCCTGTTGAGCGTATGGATCGGGGTGTGACTAGGGTAGCATTACCTGCTGCATTAAGTGATTATCGTCCGCCGCCCCAATTGAGAGCGATCGCCCGTAAGGAAATCGAATTACCCTTTCAGCTTAAAGCCAGTCATCCTGGTTATTATAGTTATCACCAAGACAACCGATTTTGGGAAACCTTTTATGTGACTGAAGATTATAGTTTGGGTACATTAATTGACCCCAGTCGTTCGTATCAAGTCAAAGGCACTATTAATGCCCAATATGCTACCTATAAATTAGTCATCCGCGATCCCAAAGGACAAAACAATGCCGTTGTTAGTTTGGGTGGAACCTATCATTCAGACATGGCGACAGGGCGTTCTCCAGGTGATCAATACGTCCAAGAAAAGGGCGCGGTGATTTATCAGTTACGCTTAAATCCACAAGATAAAGCCGCCGATGTACCGGGGCGTTCTCACCTGGTTTTACCAACTCGATATGGGAAACCTCAGCGCTATAAGGATTGGTATATTTGGCGGATTGAAAATACCTTCCTTTGCGCCCGCCCTTGGGGTGAACAGATAGACTGGCAAAATCAGGTATCGGAGAAATATTCTGATTACCAGGTGTTAGCAGCAATCGGCAGGAATACCGCTTGGATTACCGATATAACTAGTGTTGATGATTATCCCACAGTAGAGGCTTTACAGCAAGCCCTTGACCAAACTGAGATTCGCGAACGCTCCTGGGAGATAATGGGTCAGATTACCTATACCAGTTTAGCGGGCGATCGCTTACAGATGACCTATCAACCCAATCGAGGAGCGGGTTTAGCTCAAATTAATGGGAAAGAGCGAGTTCTCGACGATTGGGCGGTGTTGGATAGTCCTTATGTTCAGCAAGACTTAAATAGTGGTCTTTTAGAGGTGTTTTCTCCCCCAGGAAACTGGCGTCTGCGAGGCACATTGACAGGTCCAGAATGGGAGTAAGTAATCAGTAATAATTAGAGACTTCTGAATAAGTTTTGTGGTGGGGAGAGGGAACAGGGAACAGGCAACAGGCAACAGGCAACAGTTTCAACCCCCTGTTTATATCATGTCCGGTTGAATACCAATAATTACGGTGATGGGTTGAGGGGCAGAGGGGGAGATGGGGAGATGGGGAGAAGTTTTTATTATGGGTAATTTTCTGGACAATATTAGGTAAGATGAGGGTTGAGGAACAATCGTCAGGGCGGGTTGAGGAACAATCGTAGGGGCGGATTTAGGAACAATCGTAGAGGCGGGTTTAGGGACAATTGTAGGGGCGGATTTAGGAACAATCGTAGAGGCGGGTTTAGGGACAATTGTAGGGGCGGGTTTAGGGACAATTGTAGAGGCGGGTTTAGGGACAATTGTAGGGGCGGGTTTAGGGACACAATTCAGCTAGTCACCGATAACTGTTCAACAAAACCCGCCCTCCCAAAAGCGTCCCGCTTAATTCATCAGTTCATATATCTCACTCTATCACCTGATGAAATTCCATACATAAAAGCCATACTTCCCATTCCTGATTGCGTTAAATTTCCATGAAAAAAGGAATCAGAGGAAGACAACAATCGTCTTCCACCAATGCACGTAAAAAATAGACCCCTCCATGAACAAGTTAACCCTGATGATTTGTCCCCATGATACAGCCAAAAAACCAGATCGATGGTTTCGCTTCATCCAATATTTGAATAATCAGCTTGATGTCAACGTACATTTAGAGGTTTCCCTGGATTTCGAGGATTTTCATCAACATCTCGATCAAGCCGATATTGTTTACGCCAACCCTGCTGATAGTATCCGCCTGCGGGAACAAGGCTTTTCTGCGGTGGTTCGTCCGATCAATCTCTATGATGAAGTGGTGTATATTGCCCATCAGGATATCGCCAATCCAACCTTAGATTCGCTGCACGAGGAAACCCTTGCCACTGTCAAAAGTATGCTACCGAGTAAGGTGGCTTTACATAGTCTCAAAGAAAAAGGAATTGTACCTGCACAACTGTTGGATAAATCCTCTTGGTTAGGAGTGATCAATAGTGTGTCCAAAAACGAAGCGCCTTTCGGCATTGTCTATAAAGACACCTACCAGGAACTCTCATCCAATACCAAGGCGAGGATTAATGCTTTTGCTGAATCGGAGGAAAAGGTCATCTTTCATAGTATCCATATTAGTCCCAATGCTATGGCTCATAAGAGTGAATTAGAGCGTGTTCTCTTAGAGATGAATACGACTCCAGCCGGAAAAGATGTGTTGCAAGAACTCAATATTGAAGGATGGTGTAAAACTACGTCCGAAGAAATTAGCACGGCTAAGGAAATTATGATGGCGGCTTAAACCATTCGATTCATCCCCAACCAACTTTTTAGTAGGGTCGGGGATGAATCACCGAATTCGATAAATATACGACTTATGACAGATGACAGATGACATTTAGATAATATCTGCATTATATGTTCCCTGTTGCCTGTTCTCTGACAAAATTCCATCATCGTTTTCGAGAGCGACTGATATATTGCCCATGAATATTCACTCCATAACCAGGTAGGTGAGTAATCCAGAAATCCAGCGATCGCGCGTCATCTTGCCCTGTACTACGGCAGAACCGTGATTAATCAGAAATAGAATAGAACCAACCATGGCAGCTACCTTAAGTGCTGTTGGCATAAGATTTTCGTCAACCAGTGCCGCACAGTAATCCTTGAGTGGTTTCATCATTGGCACAATTGAGAAATCATCCAATTTCGTTACAAATCTTTTTCTTTGGCTTAAAGACAGTTTTCGGGTAAAATATTAACTTCATAACATAAATCGTATTTAGCGAACCAGACTTGTACTCTAGTAGAGAAGAGTTAGACCATTATCAATGGAGATTCAGACCCCAGATTGGGTGAAACACGCCGTCTTCTATCAAATATTTCCCGATCGCTTTGCCAAAGGCAATCCACCCCATTCGCAAGTGGCTAAAACCCTTCCCCTAGAACCCTGGGATGCCCTGCCCACTTTACAAGGCTATAAGGGCGGAGATCTTTGGGGCGTAATGGAAAAACTTGATTATTTGCAAGATTTAGGCGTTAATGCCATTTACTTTACCCCCATCTTTCAATCTGCCAGTAACCACCGTTACCACACTCACGATTATTATCAGATCGACCCGGTATTAGGGGGGAATGGCACATTCATGAAACTCTTGGAGAAATGTCATCAGCGGGAGATGAAAGTCGTTCTGGATGGTGTATTTAACCATGCGAGTCGCGGCTTCTTCTTCTTCCATGACATTCTCGAAAATGGTCCTTATTCGCCGTGGTTAGATTGGTTCAAGATTGAACGCTGGCCCCTATCAGCCTATGATGGCGACAAACCCGCTAACTATGTCGGTTGGGAAGGCAATCGGGCGTTACCTGAATTTAACCATGATAATCCCGACGTGCGGGAATATATTATGCAGGTTGCCGAATATTGGATTAAACTCGGCGTCGATGGTTGGCGCTTAGATGTCGCGTATGAGATTGAAGCGCCAGGATTTTGGCAAGAATTTCGCGATCGCATCAAAGCCATTAACCCAGATGCCTATATTGTCGGCGAAGTGTGGGTAGACTCCCGTCAGTGGCTAGATGGGACTCAATTTGACGGGGTAATGAACTACCTATTCACCGGACCCACCATTGCCTTTACCGCAGGCGATCGCGTGATTCGGGACTACGTCGAACAACCCTCCTACGAACCCTATCCGCCCCTAGATGCACCCGGTTATGCGGCTAAAATCGAGCATCTGTTACAGTTATACCCCTGGGAAATTCAACTCACCCAACTCAACCTGCTAGCCAGTCATGATACAGCCCGACTGCTATCTATTGCTGAAGGAGGGAAAAACGATCCATCCGCCGAAGCGATCGAAAGCGTTAAGCTAGCTACGCTATTACTGTTTACCTTTCTCGGTGCCCCCAGCATCTATTATGGCGATGAAGTGGGGTTACCTGGCGCATTAGATCCAGACTCCCGACGGGGTTTTCCCTTAGAATCTCAATGGAATCCAGAGATTCTCGATTGTCATCGTCAGCTTATTGCCCTGCGTCATAATCGCCCCGCACTGCGTACAGGTAGCTATCAAGTGCTGTTCGCTAAGGGAATGACGTATGTCTTTGCCCGTCAACTGGAGGCAGATGAATTAATTATTGCCGTTAATGCCGGAACCACAACCGCCCAAGTTCAGGTGGAAGTGCCGCCAGAGTTATCACCACGCCATCAAATCGTGTACGGTGACGCCAGCTTCACCTGGAATCAAAACCATTTGGCGATCGACTTACCGCCTCGGACAGGTTGTATTTTGGGTTAACTTATCCGTTCAGGTACAGGTGTAGGGGGAGTTGTCAGATCACTCCCCCATTTCCCTTATCTACTGTTTTTAGCGGATTCCCTGAGTGGAAAGTTACAGTTTTGTAAAGTATTGCTGCTTACATCCGGAAGTCACGACAGTCAGTCCTACAATAGGAGTATCCTCCAAGAGCAACTAAGACCAGCCCTAGCTCTGCTCTATTACGACACAATAGTACAGGACGGAGTAGTCAGTATGAAGCTTGTGATCCAGGGCAAGAACATTGAAATCACTGATTCAATTCGAGAATATGTTAATCAAAAAATAGAAAAAGCGGTCAATCACTTTCAAAATATGACGACTGAGGTGGACGTGCATCTCTCTGTTGCCCGTAATCCTCGGATCAACACGAAGCAAACTGCCGAAGTTACCATTTATGCCAATAAAACCGTAATTCGTGCCCAGGAGAGTAGCGAAGACTTGTATGCCAGTATCGATCTGGTTGCCGATAAGATTCAGCGCCAACTGCGTAAATACAAAGAAAAGCAGCAAAAGAAAACTCAGACCCAACCGAAAACAGGCGCTGTTATTCATGAAGCACCTGTGGTCGAGGATTTAATTGGCGATCGCACTCCCGAACTGCCCACAGAAGTCGTGCGGATGAAATATTTCGCCATGCCGCCGATGACTATCGAAGAAGCCACGGAACAGCTTCAACTGGTCGATCATGACTTCTATATGTTCCGGAATGCGAAAACTGACGAGATTAATGTCATTTATGAACGCAATCACGGCGGATATGGTGTGATTCAGCCTCGCAATGGCAATGGTCATACCAATCATACCAATGGCAAGACTGCCCAAAATGTTGAGGCGGTAACTGATACATCAACAGTTTCATAGCATCTGTTATCAAACTTGGTGTCCTCTCTTGATTCTCCCCCGAGTGACAGGCGGGGGATTATCTCATTGGTCATTGGTCATTGGTCATTGGTCATTGGTCATTGGTCATTGGTCATTGGTCATTGGTCATTGGTCATTTGGTCATTTGGTAATTTGTCATTTGGTCAGGGCGGGTTTTGCAGCCAAGCTAAGGAAAACCATCAATATTAGTCCCTAAACCCGCCCCTACACACAGATACACCATGGTACGTTTTTACCATGACTGTCCTCATCTGCCTCATCTCCCCCATCTTTGGGATTACCATTGAGTTGGGACTGTAGTACATCGAGGATTAGTGGCGTGGCAAGGGCAAAGATTCTAATTGTCGAAGATGAAATTATTACCGCTCAAGCCATTGCTGGTCAACTCAAACGACTGGGTTACGACGTGGTAGATATCGCCAATTCAGGTACAGCCGCCCTCGCTAAAGTCGCGCAAACTTGTCCAGATCTGGTGTTGATGGATATTGTTCTCAAACACCGAGACATGGATGGAATTGAAGCCGCCGAGCAGATTCGCAACCAATTTAAAATACCCGTCATCTACCTGACGGCACACTCCGAGGCGGCTACCTTGGCGCGTGCGAAAGTGACAGAGCCATTTGGCTATATTGTCAAGCCCTTTAATCAACGCGATTTAGGGATTACCATCGAAATTGCCCTTTATAAGCATCAAACCCAACAGCAGTTAATCGAACGCGAGGAATTTCTCTCCACGATTCTTGACTCAACCCATGATGCGGTAGTCGCAACGGATGCAACAGGCGGCATTACCTATATGAATCCTATCGCCCAAACCATAACGGGTTGGTCGTCTACTGAAGCGATGGACAAACCCGTTACTGAAGTGGTGCAAATTTTCGATGAAGCCACGAATACAGTTGTGGAAAACCCGGTGATACGGCTGCTGCGGGGTGAACCTGTGCCGAATCAAGGACATAATCGCCTGTTGATTGCTAGAGATGGAACCAAAACGCCCATCGTCGATCACGTTTCCTTAATGCGCCCTAATGATGATGACATCAAGGGTGCTGTTTTAGTCGTTTGCAATATCAGCGAACGTCGTCAAGCCCAAGCCTTAGAACTGGAACGGGTTAAACTAGCCACGGAAGTCGCCGAACGTCAAAAAGCTGAAGCCGAAATTCGCAAAGCCTTAACCACTGAACAGGAATTGAGCGAACTGAAATCTCGGGTTGTGGCAATGATTTCCCACGAATACCGCACGCCCTTGGCAGTCATTTTAACCTCAACGGAACTCCTTAAACGCTACAGTACCCAGTTATCACAGGAGAAACAACAAACCTATTTAGACCGAATTCAAATGGGCGTCAAGCAGATGGCTCAACTGGTGGAAGAGGTTCTCACGTTTAATAAAGCCCAAGCTGGCGAACTTCAGTTTAATCCCGAACCGTTGAATATGGAAGACTTTTGTCTGCAATTGGTAGATGAACAGCGACTGATGGTTGGCGATCGCTATACGTTGACCTATAATCCTCAACTCTCGTCTGGTGAAGCGGAGTTGGATAAGCAGATGCTGCGACATATTGTCACCAATCTCCTCAGCAATGCGATTAAGTATTCTGCCAAAGGTACTACGGTTTCCTTGTCCCTACGCCGCGAGGATGACACTCTGATCATCCAGGTTCAAGATCAAGGGATTGGTATTCCCGAATCGGAGCAACCGCGATTATTTTCCCCCTTTTTCCGCGCCAGCAATGTCAGCACAATTGCCGGGACGGGGATGGGATTGTCTATTGTTAAAAATTGTGTAGACTTGCATCAGGGGCAGATTGCGATCGCGAGTGAGGTAGGCAAAGGGACAACGGTGACGGTGACGTTACCTGTCAACGCTAAGCCGTCGTCCGGAGATGCGACCCATTAAGACGTATCAATTGATCAAGTTTTATCCCATGTGACATACTCCTACACCAACCTGAGTACAGGTATGGTGTAGGCTTCGCAACCAATCCGGCTATTGCTTAGGAGGCGTTGCGCTTTAAGAACGGGATGCCCCTCCGCTCTATTTCTGATATTAATAGCTGCATTGTGGTCACGATCAAGACTGCACCCACAATCAGGGCAGTTGTGCCAACGCATAAACAGCTTTTTAGGTACTTTCTCGCCGCAATTGGAGCAATCCTGTGAGGTATTATGGGCGCTGACTGGGATTACCAACTTTCCCAGCATTGTCGGCTTTGTTTGTCAGTATCGACAGAAAGTTTGACCACCCAGCATCTAGCACGGATTTAGCCAATCTTGTACGAGCAAGTCCTTTGATGTTCAACTCTTCATGAGCCACTACGTCGTACTTTGACAGCAGATAATTAGCTGTCTTGAAGTGAAAGTCTTTCCGCTTGTCTGCTACTTTCTTGTGTTGTTTTCCTAGTTGCTTGATAGCTTTGAGTCTACCGTTGCCTCCCTTTTTTCTACGAGATACTCGCTTTTGGAGAACTTGCAGACGTTTTTGAGATTTGCGGTAATGTTGAGGAATAGCAATGGTTTCGCCATCAGAAGTCGTTAAAAATTCCTTCAATCCCATATCGATCCCAGCGATTCTGTCCGGGTTAAAATCTGGCTTGATTTCTGGAACTGTTTTGTCTTCGAGGGAAAGCGTTAAATAGTAACCATCAGCTTTCAATGTAACAGATGCGGTCTTGATTTTCAACCCGTCAGGAATGGGACGATGCAGTATGACTTTAATTTTCCCAAGTTTCGGTAAGTTAATCAATTTACCTTGTAGACATCCCTCTTTCATCTGAGGATAGGTAAAAGTGCGATAACGGTTACGAGCCTTAAACCGAGGTCTACCACTTCTTTTGCCATTGCTATCACCCAAAAGATACTGGTCAAATGTCACCTTCACTCGCTTAACTACATCTTGAAGGACTTGAGAATGAATCTCACCGTACCAAGGATGTGTCTCTTTGAGATGCGGTAAAGTTTTCTTTTGACTGTAGTAGTCAGGATTGTCCCTTAATTCGGGTAGGTGACAAACCAGAGGACAAGCATTAACGGAACAACGGTTTTGTTCATACCAGTTGAACCTATCTGCTAATAGATAGTTGTACTGAGCGGAGCCGAAGTGAAAGATAAAAAACTAGAAATCAGAATTACTAGCTATGAAATGCGGCAACTAGAACAAGAAGCTACTAGGCGCGGAATGACAAAATCCGAGTTAGTTAGAAGTCTCATTGCCCGTTTTCCGGCTCCCGTGTAACTTGGTCATCTCCGTCCCTCCGATGACCCGCCTATCCATCCCGACACCAAGCGGAGTACCGCTATGGTGTGGGGCTTCCGGCGTTAAGCTAAAAAATAATCTATAATTTCACCTCAATGGGTGATAAAGCCCCGTACAATATAGTTTGATAGAATCTTTTGAGGTGGAGGTAACAGAGCAATCATGCCCGCAGCCGTTGGGACGATTGAAACGTTAGGGTTTCCTGGGGTACTTGCCGCAGCAGACGCCATGGTAAAAGCTGGCGCGGTTACCCTGGTGAAGTTTGATCGCAATGAAAGTGGTCGCTTTATGGTCAGCGTTCGGGGCAAAATATCCGAAGTTAAGGTGGCTGTAGATGCGGGTCTAGAAGCGGTGGAGAAAACACACGGCGCTGAGATAACCGGTTACTACATCATTCCTAATCCCCACGAAAATGTTGACACCGTTCTACCGATTGAATATACCAGTCAAGTTGAACAGTTTCGCTCATTTTAACTGAGTAAGAGAAGGGGAAATGTTTCAGTGACTCTATGTCTGGTTCGCGATTAAAAGCTAAAGACAAAGAGTATGTTCCTGAAAAAATACCCATAATTCGTAGAATAAATTTTTGAGTTCATTAATTGATTGAGGAGATTGGCAATGTCAATAGTAGCAGTTGGGTCAATTGAAACCAAGGGCTTTCCCGGTATATTAGCCGCCGCAGATGCTATGGTTAAAGCGGGTCGAGTGACCATAGTCGGCTATATCCGCGTTGGTAGCGCTCGTTTTAATCTGAATATTCGTGGCGATGTTTCCGAGGTAAAAACCGCCATGGATGCTGGAATTGCAGCCGTTGAGAAAACCTATGGTGCAACCTTAGAATCGTGGGTGATTATTCCCCGCCCTCATGAAAATGTGGAGTGTGTTCTGCCAATTGCGTACACAGAAGAGGTTGAGCAGTACAGAGAAGCGGTTGAGAATCCATTAGTCCAAGGTAGAGGAAACAGGTTGCAACGTTAGGAAAATAAGGAAAAGTTTTGTCTCTGGTAGGTTGAGGAATTCGCTTAAGGTAATGGTTTGATCTAGCTATATCAGGACACGATATTATCGTGCCCCTACCCCATCTCAGGGATAATTGATTGGGTAGGGGTACAGCATTGCCGTACCCTTATGATAGTTAGCGATAACCTCTCAATTTAATCAATAACAAACCTGCCTTCTGCTATATCGCGCCAGCGAATCACACCCAGGATTCAATCCACCATGATCTGTCGCCTCAACAGACTCATCATTTCTCCCGAAGCACCATAAGGAATCGGTGGACTCCATTCCCTTACCTCGGCAAACCGTAAGCGATGCAGCGTTTTGATAATGCTGTTGATCCCTTTACGGGAACCAATCACCATCACCTTAATAAATTCTTTCCTGGAAACTGGATCGCTAGAAGCCTGAATAGAAACCTGAGCAGAGGGCAATTGATTGTCATTTGGCACAAAGTACGCTTGCATTTGAGTTCACCTGATTTATACCCAATCATGTTGTTGGTTCCAACAACATCTAGATCAATTCTGCCAGATGTTGTGAGTTCCAACAACATTTACTTGCGGATCATCCTCTGACACGATTAGAGGTATGGGAAAAGCGGGAAAAGCTCTCAGACAAGCATTGAAGACATACGGCATCAGTCAAAACAAGCTAGCCGTAACTTTGAAGGTTGATCGTTCAGTTGTATTTCACTGGTTTCACGAAAATCGAGATCCCTCAGCCGAAACCGTGGTGCAGATTGCTGAGGCACTTCATAGCCTCAATCCTGATGCAGCAGCAGAATTTATCCGACTGTACGTGGGTGATTTCCTCAAGAGTGATGAGGAAGATTGAAGGGACGTTTAATGTGGTCTTAGTAGACAACATCAAGTCTAGCCAAATGTGATTTGACAAGAGTGAAGCCGTCAGCCAAATCGCCCTAAGCCAAGATATGCATACAGTGTAGCGATTTGTCAAAGGGGAACTTCAGGTTAACGGTGAGTCAGGGAACCAAGAATCCCCGTCTATGCAGTAGCATGGTCGGGGAGTGTCAATCCCGATAAAATAGACTTAGTTCCTGTATAGGGTCTTAAAAGTGACCGTCTGGTATTTTAATATCCCTCTAATCATTCCCTGGCAATTTTAGTAAAGTTGATTCAACCCCTATGAGACGTCGAACTAACCCCATCGCTTCTATCCTGAACGCCACCACCCTCGCCATCCTCGGCGGGATTTTTATCCTGGGAATTGGCGTCGGTATCGCCTTTAGTTCCACCGCCAGTCCCAATCTGGAAAATGTAGCATCCCGTGAAGCTATTGACCGCAGTGCGCCCAATCCGGAATTGTGTATCCAGTATGGTGCCAGTGCGATGGTTACAGATATGCGGGTTTTTGTTACCCTCAACCCCTTTAACGTTTACGTCACCCAGCCGAGTATGCGCCCCGGATGTGTTTTGCGCCGGAACAACTGGGCAATTTTAGAGAAACGGAACCTGGTTACTTCGGATCAAGTGAAATCCTGTAAAAATCGGATGAATACCTTTGGCTTCACCGGTCCATTGGAAGGTAATCCAGAAATTGAATGTATCTATCAGAATGAGGTAGAGGATAACTTATTCCTTACCAAACCAGGAGGAGGCAGTTCACCCTCTGAAACCGATAAGTTTTAACGCCCATTTTGCCTACCATCTAAGGTGTAGAGACGTTGCATGCAACGTCTCTACATTTTTGTGTAATCGGGCAACGAATACATTCCCTGTTCCCTGTTCCCTGTTCCCTTCTTCTAATCCCGATGCATTAAAGGTCGTAGCGCATTTAACCCAGCTACGATCGCACTTCCATTATGCACCCCTGTGGCAACTAGGGGATGAAGTCCCACCGTTGACGCCAATCCCAACGCCGCCACATTGGGAGTAACAGCTAAGGCTGTATTCTGCTTGACAATTGCCAGAGTTTGTTTACCGATCGCGATCGCATCCAGTAAACTAGCTAAGTCATTCTCCATTAGCACCACATCCGCTGTTTCCCTCGCCACCGCTGAACCATCACCAAAGGAAATCGATACATCTGCATACGCCAGCGCCACGGAATCATTTAACCCATCCCCGGTAAACGCTACCGTTTTCCCCTGTTCTTTTAACCGACGCACCACCTCAGCTTTGGTTTGGGGGAAGGCTTCGGCGTGAACCTGAGACAAGGGAATCTCTAACTCCTGCGCCACGGCTACGGCTTTAGTTTGGCTATCCCCCGTTAGCAGATGAATCTCCATGCCATACTCATGCTGCAACTGATGAATCACCCGGCGGCTTTCTAAGCGCAAGGGATCTTTATATTGAATCACCCCTTGGAATTCATCCTCACACGCCACATAAATTAAGGAAGAATCAGCCGAAATGGGACAATCTTGCTGGCACCCCCAGAGTTGACGACAACAGGGATGCTGATCATAAAAACAATCCACACTAATCCCAGCTTGCCGCAAAAAGCGATCGCTTCCTACTAATACTCTCTCACCGTCAATCTCAGCCCGCACACCTAATCCGACTTCATAATTCCACTCACCACGGGGTAAGATATCAATACCCTGTTCCTCCACGTAACGCATTACCGCTTCAGCCACTGGATGAGTCAACCGTTGTTCTGCTGCGGCTGCAAGTTCTAAGATACGTTGTGCCGACAAGCGATTGGTTACGGTTTCCATCGCCACAACTTGAATATTCCCCTGCGTTAACGTTCCCGTCTTATCGAAAACAATCGTATCCACCTGGGCAAGTTGTTCCAAAGCTCGTCCTGAACGGACTAAAATACCATGGCGCGTAGCATGGGTGAGGGCGGCAAGAAAGGTGGTGGGAATCGAGACACGCATCCCGGTAACAAAGTCTAGGGTTAAAATAGACGCTGCCCTAGCCGGATTCCGAGTAATTGCCCAAACCCCACTGGCGAGGAGAAACGCGGGCATAATTGACCGTTCTGCCAGTTGTGCCGCATAATTTTCCATGCGGGTATCATGGACGGGCGCTTGCTGGGCTAACTGAATACTCGCACCCGCGCAGGTATCTGCCCCAACTCGTTCCACTTTGATATACAATTCACCCGATCGCACTAATGTGGATGCATAGACGGTTTGTCCAGCTCCTCGTACCACAGGCATAGATTCCCCAGTGAGTTTCTGTTGATCAATCGTGGCATTTCCCCGCAATACCATGCCATCAACGGGAATTTGTTCGCCCGGATAAACGATTACAGTATCCCCAGGTTTTACCTCAGTCAATGGAACCTGCTGTTTTTCCCCATTACACTCCACCCAAGCATATTGTCCGATAGAATCGAGTAAATCCGTGGCTTGAGCCTGAGACGAACGAGCCGTGCGATCGCGGATAATATCTCCTAATTCGTGAAGTGTCATCATCAGGGCGGGTGTCAGCCAGTTTCCCTGAATTGAAGATAAAGTAATCGCCACCAAATCCAAGCTATCAATCGTGAGCCGACGTTCCCCCAGCAAACTGGTGATGGCACGTTTCGCCACAGGTAACCCCGCCACAGCGACAGAACCCGCCACCAGAGATTGAGGAATGGGCAGGCGCAACGGACCGGCTAACAGGGCGAGGAGAGTAGCCAGGGCGGGACGTTTCAATTCAGACCAATCATTTTCGTCTAGTGATTGGGGATTGGGATTTGGGGATTGGGATTCCCCAAGTAGGGCGGGTTTAGTCAAGTTAGCGGTTTCTTGGGTAACGTTATCGGTCAAACCCGCCCCTACAAATTGGCTCCCCTGCTCCCTGTCTCGTCTTCCAGAGGTTTGAATCAACTCCAGCAACACCCTACGCATCTGAACATCAGACAGCCTCTGAGTGTTATAGCCAATTACAATAGAGGCGGCGGCGCGACGAATACGCACCTGAGTTATCCCATCTTGGGACGCCATCAATGCTTCTAAACAATGGGCATAATCAGCATCATCCACCAACCGAGGCACGCGAAATCGCACCCGTCCCGGAATCGAATGCACTACGCGACAAGGGATTCTCCCAGACGGTGCAGCCGTATTCCTTGACGGCTTTGCCCAATTGAAATAGTTGGAGTTATCATAACTTGCGTAGCTTGCGATCGCGTCCCATCGGATGTCCAGATTTACCATACTCATGCCTCAGAACTTTTGATTGGTCGTTAGGCATTTCTACTATAAAACGTTAAGGATGGTTAATTCAGAGTTGGCAATTTTTATTCACAAATTATTAAGATATTAGTCGATAATTCAACGATTTTTATGAATTTCTAGATCCATCAGGTTTCCTGAAGCCGAGGACTCCCGCGAACACGCTGAAGGAAAAGAAATTATAGCGGTACTAAGACAGATTAGGATATTCTTTACTGTTCCCTGTTCCCTGTTCCCTGTTCCCTCTTGGACTAACTGATGTCCTTTCCGTACCTCGTAGTGCTATAAGTCGTTAACCCCAACGGTTAACTGGCTTCACAACCTGTATTCGAGGTAGAACCATCTGGCATCGTCACCCCACATAAATTCGATTTTCTCAACTCAGCATCACTTAAATCAGCGCCATTGAGATTAGCGCCACTCATGTTAATATCCACAAGACGAGCGGAGTTCAAATTCGCCTCACTCAAATTCGCATTCACCAAGAAAGCCTTAAGCAGATTGGCATTACTGAGGTTAGCCCCCGTTAGATTAGCATTCTCAAAGTTAGCCTTTTCTAAGTCAGTATTGCTCAGGTTGGCGTTGATGAGCTTGGCATTGACTAAAAAAGCATGGCTCAGATTTGCCCCCGTTAGATTGACATTAAGTAGATTAGCATCGACTAAAAAAGCATGAACCAAACTTGCCCCAGTTAGATTTGCATTGACTAAATTTGCACCAATTAAATTGGTGTGATGGGTATAGACCATGTTAGCTTCTTTGTAGATATCACTACTCAGATTTGCTTCCGTGAGATTGGCTCCTTCCAGATTAGCTGCCATTAACCAAGCACCTCTCAAAGACGCATTACTGAGATCTGCATTTTTAAAGTTAGCAGAGGAGAGAAGCGTTCGACTGGTTCTCCGCGCATCCAAATTGGCTTTTCTGAGATTAGTATTTTCTAGAGTTGCCCGTTCGAGATTACTCCCTTTTAAATTAGCCTCACTCAAATCAGCATCGTTCAAATTAACTCTTGCCATATTAACATCGACCAAACGAGCAGAATGCAAATTAGCACCCTGAAGATTCACATTAACCAAGTACGCTTTAGTTAAATCTGCATTGCTGAAGTTCGCGCCAGCGAGATTTGATCCGGCTAAATTAGCACCCCCCGCTTCCCCTGCTCCCTCTGCTCCCCCTGCTTCATCGTATCTACGAAGCTGCTCAAGTATTTTTGCCAAGCTGCACTAGGGATAAAGAGTGGTAACAATTAACCCCTCCCTAACCCTCCCCTTGTCAAGGGGAGGGAACTCGAATGACTTAAACGCCTATTCGTGTTAGGTTAACCGTTGCCAAGGCTTCCACCAAACTGCGGACAGCCGCAACCATCGCCACTTCGTTGTCTAACTGATTCACCGCCGAACCAACGCCAACGCCAGCCGCGCCTGCGGCAATTGCCATAGGTACGGTGACACTGGATAAGCCAGAAGCACAGAGTACAGGTACAGATACGGCGCGAGAAATTTCCGATGCAGCGGCTAAGGTGGGAGCGGCTTTTTCAATCAAGCCCAAGGTTCCCGCCGAACGAGGTTGACTGCTCGTACCGCCTTCGGTTTGAATAATATCTGCCCCGGCTTGCACCAGTTCTTGTGCCAGTTCCACTTGCCGATCTAACGTCAGGATATGCGGAACAGTAACGGATAGAGTAATATCAGGCAAGAGCGATCGCGTCTGTTGGGTCAAGGTTAAAACCTCTGCTGCCTCAAACCGCCGCCCTTGGGCGTAGAAGCTATCGAAATTCCCAATTTCTATCAAATCTGCCCCGGCTTCCACTGCATTGACAAATCGCTGGGGTTCTACGGCAGAAACACAAATTGGTAGATTTGTCAACCCTTTTACAAGACGAATCAAATCTGGATCAGCGGCGATATCGACAAACGTCGCACCACCCCGATCCGCCGCCTTAACGGTAGCACTCACCCGTTGGGAGTCAAAGTTATTCAAGCCACTAATAACCTTGAGGACTTGGCGGTGTTCAAAAGCTTTTTGTAGTTTTGGATGCATAGTCATCGTTGCACGTCTGCTCTATATACTAACGATCTATCGTTTATTTTTGTCGAAGTTAATCGCTCAGGTCGCCTACATTTATTCATGAATAGGAAATATATATTGTGCCACTTATCGGGGCGTCGTGTAAATTTGAAGAAAGATAAGATCTTTGCCTAAACTAAGAACAGGCTGGAGAGCTTGTACCATCAGATTCTGGAAAAATGAATTTTGCGCCGGGAAACCTGTCTTCCTTCCACTCGGAAATTTTACAGCAAACCCAACTTGGTCAGCTTTGCGGTCAAAATGAACTCTTTTGCGATCGCTATGAGATCTTGCGAATGTTGGGGCGCGGTGGGTTTGGCGTGACCTTTCTCGCCAAAGATGCTGAGTTACCGGGTCAACCGCTTTGTGTGATTAAGCAACTTTGCCCCAAAGTTGATGACCCGAAAGCCTTGGAGAATGCTCGCCAGCGTTTTGAACGAGAGGCAAAAATTCTCGGCAAACTGGGTAGTCACTCTCAGATCCCCATGTTACTCGATTACTTTGAGACTGGAGAGGAATTTTTTTTAGTTCAGGAATATGTCCGTGGTTCAACCTTAGCACGGCTAGTCAGGCGGAGTGGATGTTTATCTGAGGTAGCCATCAGACAGTTTTTGGCGGAAATGCTACCCCTACTCGACTACATTCACCGCAATAACGTGATTCACCGAGATATTAAGCCACAAAATATTATCCGCTGTGAAGACGATGGTCGGCTGGTGTTGATTGACTTCGGTGCGGTCAAGGAAAAGTTGGTGCAAGCCCTAGACAGTAGCATGAAACTCGCCTCAACTCATTTTATCGGCACCGTCGGATTTGCCCCACCCGAACAGTTTTCGCTGCGCCCGGTATTTGCCAGTGATATCTACGCCCTAGGGATGACCTGTCTTTACCTGCTAACCGGAAAAGCGCCTCTAGACTTGCACAGCGATCGCCAAACCGGTGCCTTATACTGGGAACGCTTAGTTCATATCAGTCAGCCTTTGACTCAAGTGCTGCGGAAAATGACGAATGTATCGCTGACGAATCGTTATCATTCAGTTCGGCACATTCTGCAAGACCTGAATTTTAAATCACCCTACGACGATCTGGCGCAGTATTTAGTCAAACAACCCCCCCCGAAAACTAGCACCTCAGCCAATCAAGATGAAAGTAACCGCAAGGGTTATCGCACTCCCGCCGCAAAAGAGGCGATTGCCATTCGGGACTGGAAACAACGGCGAGAAAAAAAGCGGTGGCGTCCGAGTCAACCGCCATTGGGAAATTCTAAGTGAACAGAATAGTCAAGCATGTCCTTTACCTATAATCGCACCGTCCGCTTTCAAGATACCGATGCTGCTGGTGTCGTTTACTTTGCCAATGTTTTGGCGATGTGTCACGAAGCCTATGAAGACTCTCTAGCCAAGGTGGGTATTAATCTCAAGACATTTTTTAGCCACACTGCTGTGGCTGTGCCAATTATCCACAGTAGTGTAGACTTTTTCCAGCCCATGTTTTGTGGGGACAAGCTGCTGATTGATGGGATACCTCAACGGTTAAGTGATAGCAAGTTTGAAATTAAGTATCAGGTTATCGATGCTGCTTCACCGCAACGACACCTAGCAGATGCCTTAACTCGCCATGTTTGTATTGATACGAACACTCGCACTAAAATTATCTTGCCAGATGGGATGATTAATTGGTTATATAGCACTACGAAGAAACGTTAGGACATCAGTTAATCCCCACAGGGAATAGGGAATAGGGAACAGGGAACAGTAGAGAATGTCTTAACCTGAATGTCACTGACTTAAGCTGGGTTCGTAGTAGGCACTTTAGTGCCAGAAGCGCTAAAGCGCTTACTACAAACTCTAAAGTCAGTGCCATTCGTCTTAACCTGCTTTACACCCCACACCCTACACCCTACACCCTACACCCTGCCCCAGTCTGTATTGCACCCAATCGAGAAGTGCCATTGTAGCCGTGCCAATTGGCAAACTGTACATATCCAGATGTTACCAAAGCTACAGATTGGGCGAGATGGATTGGTTATTTAATAGTCAATCAAAAGAGTTACCTATTATCCTATCTAAACCAAACTATATTTTTCTACTGTTGAAGTATTGACAGCAGGAGATTTAGTTATGGAATCTGTTCTTATTGTGATGCTTTTGGGTATTATATTCATGCTGGAAGTTTTAACCAGAAATGATCATGTTTAACTTGAGCTTGACTGGCAATTGAACGCTGACTTGTGCAGCAAGCCCTATTTAGCCATCGCCTAACCGCCGTACCTGAGTCGCCCCAGTGATCGGTAAACTACCCATAATTTTCATCAAATCTTCATTTTATGAAGATTGTTCGGTGAATCTACGCGAAATTGCTGATAGAACAGCCGCAAATTTTTCAGTAAGTTTACTGAAGTTATTTAGGAGGGTTTTTAGTTTATGATTTTACTTGACAGGAAGTTTTATCCCGGTGATTTTCCATCACCAAGTCATAGCTGAGTTTACCACTGGAGTCTTGCCAGTGATTGAGTAAGGTTATTTCAGGGCAATGTTTAACATAAGATTTACGTGTAATTTAACCGCCACGGCATTAGTCTTGGCACTCCTGAGTTATAGCTTAACCTCTGTGCAGGAGAGTTCAGCGCGATCCGTCAAACAAGAGCGATTTGCTCAAATTGAGAGTGGAATTAAATTAGTTGGTGTGTTTCGGGCAAAACAGTGGCGTTATCAAAAGTAGCCGGGAAATAAATTTCCGGAACCCAAAGCTTAAGTAAGCTAAAGCTTACTCCATTAAAGAATTTGAACCCGTTAAAACGGGTTTTAGCTTTCAGCCCGTAGACGCGGAGCGGCTTCTCTTAGAGTACTTTAGTTCAGGGCGACTTGCTCCTATAATGTTGCTCCATTAAAAGATTTGAACCCGTTAAAACGGGTTTTAGCTTTCAGCCCGCTCTTGAGTTCAGGGCTTTAATTCAGGGCTAACCGCACCCGCTCCAATTCTTGCTCCAAATTCGCTAAAACATTTTGCAATAACTGTAACTGATGATGCTCAATTGTCAATTTTAATGGTTCATTCGTCAAATTAACATTAATCACCGTTTCCGCCAATTTCATATATGCTTCCAAAGCAGAAACCGCCTCGCGGCTAAAACACGTTAGGTACTCTGTTGCTGCATCGGTGTAAGCTTGAGTCACTTGTTCTATATAAGACGTAGACGATTTTGGCGGTGCAGAATCGCTAGGAGTTTTGTTTAACAAATACGTCGCCCCACCCGCAACCGCCGCACCAACGGGTCCACCAAATACCCAACCCAATCCTGTTGCGATCGCAACTGGAGTAACGCCCTTAGTTCCCTTGGCTTGGGGTGGGGGTTCGGGAAGCTTGACTTCTGGGGGTTTGGGAAAGGGAATCGTCAGATCAGGGGGAGGTTGGCGATCGAAAAATTCACTGGCTTGATGCACCCATTTAACAATTCCCTGTTGATGGTTCTGAATCGCCTCTTTAAAACCACCTTGTTCCCATAGATTAAATGTACCCTGCTGAAGCGCTGTAACCAGTTCTGATTGATAGCGTTCTAAAAGTTTCGGTAAATAGAGCCATCCTTGGAAATCAGACACACTGGCGGCGAATCCTTTTTTTATTAGGTTTTGTGCTTTTTGTTTAATCTCTAATTTGGTTTGATGCTTTTGTTCAGCCACGGTGATTTCAGCAGAAACGGCTTGCACTTTGACAGTTGCAGCCTGTTGGATTTGAGACGCGATCGCTTGCACACGGGGAAAGCGGAAGGCGAGGCTCTCATGGCGCGTGGCGACAATGCTTTGCAGCGCCGATTCAAACATATCTAACCCCGTGGTTTGGGCGGCGGCGGTATCGCCTTTGAGTCGATAGCGTAAGGCGGGGAGAGCATCGACGCGATAGATATTACTGATATTATTGGGCAGTTGCGATCGGAAACTTTCTGCTACAAACAGCAAACGGTTATAGACTTGTTTCTGCTCGTCGGGTTCCAATAAATTTAGAAAATTTACCACAAAAATAACCGTATTTATTCCCCTATCCAACAACCAATCTCTCAGGTGTTCTCGCTCCCCTAATGTCATCAACTTACGACCATCGAGAACCTGAACAATTAAATCAGCCGAGAGCAGTTGGTCGCGAACTAAAGCGTCCTGGGCTTTCCGATCATCCGTTCCCGGTAAATCCAGCAATTCTACCCCCGTTTTTAGGAACGGATGGGGACAAAAAACCTCAACATTCGTCACATCCTCCCGCATCCGCCGTTGGTCATCTAATATGGCAAACTGTTTCAGGACATCTGTACCGTTCTCGCTGATTTGTTGACCATTAGAGAGCGTAATGCGCGTGTGTAATTCGTTCCCGTAACCGATATGAATCGCTGCACCTGTGGTGGGGATTAAATCGATAGGTAGGGTACGTTTACCCAATAAAGCATTGAGTAGGGTTGATTTCCCGTAATTAAACGGACCAAAAACAGCAATGCGGAAAATCGGATTCTCCAGATAATCGCAGAGTGCGATCGCGTCTTGGCGGAGTTGGGCATTTTGTTCCCCATCCAGCAACCCAATTGCCGATCGCAGCGTGTTAGCAAGTTCGCGGAAAACGTCCTGTTCCATTGGTCATTCGTCTTATGTCTTATGTCTTATGTCAGAGTTTGAGGAATCTTTATCTAACTTAGTAGAGTTGGGTTTATTTCCATCAACCGTAACTAAGGGTACACTATTTTTCTGATAGAAGGGGGTTCAATCCTTTAACATGATAGACAGTAACTATTACAGATTTCATCATGATCAAAGCGTATGCCGCTCATGAACCCGGAGGACAACTCCAACCCTTCGAGTACGATCCCGGTACTCTCGGTGATGAAGAGGTAGAGATTAAGGTCGAGTATTGTGGGATTTGTCACAGTGATCTGAGTATGCTGGACAATGAGTGGGGAATGACCGACTACCCCTTTGTTCCAGGTCATGAAGTTGTGGGTACAATTGCTGCATTGGGCGATAAAGTCACCACGCTCAACCTAGGACAACGAGTTGGATTAGGGTGGTTTTCGGGTTCCTGCATGACGTGTGAATGGTGTATGTCAGGAAATCACAACCTTTGCTCGAACGCAGAAGGGACAATTGTCAGTCGTCATGGTGGATTCGCGGATAAGGTTCGTGCGGATTACAGTTGGGTGGTTCCCCTACCTGATGGGATCAATCCCGCTACCGCAGGTCCGTTGTTCTGCGGCGGGATTACCGTATTTAACCCGATTGTTCAGTTTGACATTAAACCAAGCGATCGCGTTGGCGTAATTGGTATTGGTGGATTAGGTCATATCGCTTTGGGTTTCCTCCAGGCTTGGGGGTGTGAGATCACAGCATTTTCCAGTAGTCCTGATAAAGAAGCAGAAGCACGGGAATTGGGAGCCACTCATTTTATCAATTCGGGCGATGTCAACGCCTTAGAATCCGTGCAGAATTCCTTTGACTTTATTCTCGCCACAGCGAATGCTGACCTCGATTGGAACGCCTACATTGCTGCATTACGTCCCAAAGGTCGGTTACACTTTGTTGGAGTCATTCCCAATCCCTTATCCACCCCCATTTTCCCTCTGATTCTTGGTCAAAAGTCAATTTCAGCTAGTCCAGTGGGGAGTCCAGCAACGATTTCCCAGATGATCAATTTCGCCGCACGACAGGGCGTTGAACCGATTACTGAAACCTTCAGCTTTGAGCAGGTGAATGAGGCGATGGAAAAACTGCGCCATGGTAAACCGCGCTATCGCTTGGTTTTAAAGCATTCATGAAAAGCCCTGCTCCTTGGTCAGATGATTATTACACCTTGGATGTAGAAGGATTGATGCAGACGGTGGGATTTGAACATCACGTCACCGTGGCGAGTGAGCCGCGACATCGCACCATTATAGGTCGAAAGCCGGAGGAAGGATAGAGCGCGATCGCTCCAAGGAATATAAGCTATCATGCATTTAAATTGGGTATTAGTAGCGAGCAAGATGCAAAGCCTGCGGCATGGCTTCGCTTAACGCACTACAAGGCTTGCGCCATTACTGATATTAAGGTTTAAATGCCGAACAGCTTAGCACATTGTAGGGGCGACCCGCTTGCACCAATCCACAACACTGTTCACTCAATTTGATCGGGTCGCCCTTTACTCAACTGAGACTCTCCCTTTTAGCCCTCTATCAACGCTTGAAACCGCTGATCTTCCCGAATGCTGTCAAATTTTGAGTCGGTTTTAGCCTTTTCTCGGCATTCGTCAGGATTCAACTTGATAGCTTGCTGCAAGTTCTCGATTGCCAAGTCAACATTACCCTGCAAAGCATAACAGCAAGCTTTGAAGTACCAGGCATAGTGGTAGTCGGGTTTAAATTTTAGGGCTTTTTCGTAACTGGTGATCGCCTCCTCATATCTTTTCAAGAAAGATAGCGCATTACCTCGGTGAGACCAACCAGATTGGTAGTCAGGCTTGATTTCTAAAGCTTTATCATAGCTAGCGATCGCTTCCTCATATCTTCCCAAATAAGATAGTGCAATACCCCGGAAGTACCAGGCATAATAATCGTCAGGTTGAATTTCTAGGGCTTTGTCATAGCTAGCGATCGCTTCCTCATATCTTCCCAAATAAGATAGTGCAATACCCCGGAAGTACCAGGCATAATAATCGTCAGGTTGAATTTCTAGGGCTTTGTCATAGCTAGCGATCGCTTCCTCATATCTTCCCAAATAAGATAGTGCAATACCCCGGAAGTACCAGGCATAATAATCGTCAGGTTGAATTTCTAGGGCTTTGTCATAGCTAGCGATCGCTTCCTCATATCTTTCCAAGTGATACAGCGCATAACCTTGATGATCCCAGACAGAATTATCGTCAAGTTGAAGTTCAAGGGCTTTGTCGTAGCTGACTAGAGCAGCTTCGTACCTTGCAAACCGAGATAAAGTTATCCCCCGTATTAACCAGATTTGGTAATTTTTGGGTTGGAGTTTTAAGAGTTGGTCACAGCTAGCCAGTGCCTTCTGATAATTATTGCCAATCACATAACTTAACCAAGTTGTACCTATTAAAACAGGATTTGACTCGAAGTCTTGACAACCATCTTCAAGAGTTTCGTGAATTAATTCTTGACAGTAAATTAATGCCGTATCAAGTTCACGGTTGGCAAGCAAAAGTAAAATTTGCGTAAAAAACAAATCTTTTTTCTTGTCGTAGTTTTTATATACCTCACAAAATTCTTTAATTTCAAATATTTTTTGTTTTATTTCTGAGGTATTCATCTTTAAAATATCTTCAGAGTTTATTTGAGAAAGAATGCGGCTTGCTTCTTGCTCAACTAAATCTGAACTCGCCGGAAATTCCCACACTCCCGAACGCCAATCAAAAAAATCTGGAGCGCGACGGATAAAGTATTTAAGAGCGTATAACGGCAGCAGAAAAACAAAGCAAATCGGGAAATCATCGCGGAATCGTTCTCGCTGAAGGTTCAAATGACCTAAAATTCTCGGTACAGTGTCTTCCTTATAATAGTCACCTTCTCCCCCAATCCCCGGCTTGATATAATCCACCAAAGATTTTTCAATTCCTTTGATAAACAAAATATCCAGCTTGTCTTTGTTCGGGAGATTGTCAATAATTTCGTAGAGATTATCAATAGGCTTGTCTAAGGATAAAACATCAACTGTTTTCTGGGGAACATCCTTTCGTACTCTGGCAATCAATCGTTCCCCTTGGGCAGGAGAACAGCGGACAAACAGCAAGCCAAATCCTCTGCGCCGCTTTAAAGCACGCCGTAGCGGTTGATACTCTTCCCCTAAATCGATAGGAAAATCATCAATAAAATTGGCTGGGATTGGCTTCATCGAGATTATGCTGATTTTCTTTTCTTCATTGTATCAAGCGCCTCTCGAAATTCATCAATTTCTTTAATCAATGGGTGGGTAAGCTGTCATGCATTTAAATTGGGTATTAGTAGCGAGCAAGATGCTCGCACTACAAGGCTTTCGCCGTTATTGATATTAAGGTTTAAATGCCGAACAGCTTATCATGCCAGCGCTTGATTTCTCCCCTTTCATCGACATGGCGATATTCTAACAAACAGCGGTTAAATAATAAATTTCGATAATCAAGATCGTTAGGAATGCTTTTTGAAACCGAAACTTCGGCTAACTTCTGCCAGTCCTCTGCATCTACTGCATTACGATAGTTATTACGGGCTTTGGTAATCGCTCGTTGCACAGCATTGTTAGTAATGGAAATCATCTGTCCAGTCGAGTGCTGTTTGCATCAATTGCATCACTTCCCGCACATGACCCCCACTCGCCAGACACAATCGCTCAATGGTTTCAGATTTATCAAAAATTTCGGTATCCAGGGAAGCATCAGGGGCAAATTGACCCACTCGCTTACCTATCAGTTCTTTGAGTGTTTTTAATCCAGGTTCATAAACCGAGTTATCGGTATTTCGCACCATAATCATCGGTAAAACTTGGCAGTCTCCGTAATTATCTCGCACCTGTGTGGCTCGATTCGAGTACACTAATGAAATGGGTACAGTATAGATAACATGACACTGTAACGCCCTGAGTTGTCCGCATCGGTCTAAAAATATCTCATCATGATTGCTGCGTCCATCTACGCGAGTTACAGGTACAATTCGGTCGAGGTTGTCGGCAATTACAGCTAGTTTCGAGTCTTTTAGATTGGTCTTAGCTTCCGTGATAAATTCATTCAGGGCATCAATTAGAGAAATTGAATGGATATCAACTTGCTTGCGGATGGTTTCTCGTGTACTGGGAACGGCTTTTAATGTGGCTGTTAGTTTGGCAAATTGGGAGATTGTCGTCTCTAAATTCACCTTTTCCAAAGATACTTCTGTCAAGGCTAAACCCTTCAGAGATTCCCATCGCCCTTTCAACCACTCTTGCAAGGGTTTGGGACTCGCCAGATTTTCGAGTTCCTCTAAAATATGCCGGGTACAAGCGAGGAGAATATCGGTATATTGGGCATCTTCCGAGTCAATATCTTCCTGATCCGCCGCAAAGTAAACGACAAAAAAACCTTTTTCTTCCAGATGCTTTTTGAGCCGTTTGAGTTCCGTTGACTTGCCGACTCCTCGATGTCCCGTGTAAAGTTGACAAGTGGGTTGTTTCGATCGGATAATTTTCTTGCCTAACTCGCGAAAAATATTCTCATCCCCGCGTACTTGATGACAGTCCACATAAACTGGATCATCAGGTTCTAACGGTTGAAATGGATCGAAGGCGTTGTAAATATTGGTAATTAACTCCTCGCTCATCAGCTTCCTCACTTATTGTTGCAGAGTATTATCATTAGATCATACCTTTTAACTATTCGGAGTCTGGGATAAATACTCTCATATTATGTATAATGTTCGCTTGAATACCCATAATTAGGACTGACGCGAAGACTCAGAGACTGGGATAATTTTTTATCCTGGCTGATTTGCCGAACATAATATCACTCTACTGGACTGACACAGCTAAAATTGTGGAATAGATTTGACGTTTAACCCTGAGCGAAGTCGAAGGGTTAAACTGGGCGCAAGCCTTGCGCCCCTACAATTCTAATCTACCATTTTAGGTGTGCCACGCCACTACTACCGCTTGTCCCAACCGCTTCAAAATCCGCAAAACCTCGCTTAACTCATGTCGCCTGGGAAACAGCGAAAAAGTCCGCGATACATCATACTCTGGACTATCTCCTTGACTTAGCTTTAAAAACACAACCTCATCCCCATTTGTCGCCATACCAAATGCTGAACTCCCCCGCTGGGGACTCGCTAACATATAAGCCAGTAACTGCGGTAAAGCCGCCGGAACCGGAATACTGGTTCGCTTCGACTCAATTACCAAAATCCAAAGTTGTTCTTGTACAACTAGCGTATCAATAAAACCGCGAATCGTTTCTTCAGGATCATCAAATTCTAATCCAACCCCATAAGGCGAACGAATGCGGAAAGGTGGATCAAGAAACCCTGCAAGTTCCAATAGTGGCGAAACCACCAGCAGATTAATCGTACCTTCTAATAACAAACCATCGCCGCGATGATAATCATAGCGTTGCTTAATGCGAGTAACACCCGCCTCTTCTTGTTCGTCGAGTTCGGGTAAATTGTCAACCCACTCACTGAAAAAGCGCTCATCATCCGCCTGTCGCAAATTACAGCGCACTCGCAGATCGTTTAAGCTTTTTATAGTGTCTGTAATCCCTACACCTGTAACCATCTGTTGCTGTCTATTTGTTAACCTTAGTGTAGCAAACTGTTCAGGATACCCTATCTCCTCCAAGCCAGTGATACCGAATCGAGTTGACTCCATTGATAACCAAACCTGCCCATTTCCTACCACCCGCGATCGCACCATGATAGTGTAGGGGCGGGTTTAGGGATTAAATCAGTGGACACACCCCATATAAAACAACAAAACCCGCCCTATTCTTAACTTTTATTACCCGATGGTAGAGACGTTGCATGTAATGTCTCTACACAGTATCTTGCAATCGCGCCACTAACTCCGCACGCGCTGATACATTTAGCTTGCGGAACATCCGTTTCAGCGCCTGTTTCACAGAATTTTGAGTAATCCAAAGTTCAGCACCAATCTCCGCATTTGTCAACCCCTTGGCAACTAAATCAGCAATTTCCCGTTCCCGTGGAGTGAGGCGATTAGCGACGAGAGACTGGGATTTTTTGGCTTGCGATCGCAAGGTAGCCAGACGTGATGATAAATGCAAGCATAATCCGGTTAAGTCAGCCAAGTCTTTATAATCAAACGCAGGTGCATCAGAAGCACGGGCAAAATATACCCCACCCATTAAACGCCCCCCACTGACAATCGGACCCATCATCACATGTTCGTGATCGTAGCGAGCATAACAATTCTGGTACAGTTCAGATTGTTTCCAAACCTCTGGAGAGAATACCAGTTGTTCATGGGCGGGAGCATGGTGTTCTATGACGTAGCGTAACACCGGATCGACCTTCCGCGCCAGCTTATTGTAATCGGCGACAAACCCCTCCGTATCCGCTCCCCCTTGCATCTGCACCTCAGCCGCGTGAGAATCTTCGTTGAGCAGACACAGCCCCCAATACTGCGCCTGAAAATGCTCCCCTAATTCGTCCATAATTTGCAGGCGAAGTTCCTGCTCATCACGAGCATCTGCGATCGCTTGGAAAAAACTGTGGAGAGAACGGTTCATCGTACTTGGCACGGTCATAATCTATCATTTTGAACGAATTGTTAAATAAGTCAGCATGGTTTAACCTGAACGCTTAGGAGAGTTCATTTTTTTATCTGGGTGAACAGTAATTACAGTATAGCGACATTATCTTGACGCTAAAATTTTTATTTTGATATAATTTGTCATTTTTATATGCTACTCTGAAGAGGTACTACCACAGTAGAGTAGCTAGGAGTGAGAAATCTACTCTTGATGATCTGACGGGCTTTGAGCAATAAAAGCCTTAGCCAATCACAACACCTCCAAGACAATTAATGGTCCCTCGGTTGAGTCGTACCGATAAACCGTTTTTCGCGCTGGATACGACTGACACAGCCAATTCATTGACCCAAAGGAGGAGTATTAATGAACATTCAAGCACTCGATATTAAAGTTGGCGATCGCATCATTGCCTACTGCAAGAATAAGAGGCAACCCTGTACGGTGCAACGGTTACTCGATTCGACCCCTAACACGATCACACTAAAAGTATCTACCTGTACCCGTGTCCATTATCGGGAATCAGCCTCTTGTGTGATTCAGTTTCACCGAGAGGCTGTGGTTGAAATGGCTAACTTAAACAGAAGTTTATCCAAAACGATTTAACAGGAAGCTTGCCAGGAAATGATTTCAAGTATGTAGAGAAAATTATAAATTGTCGAGATACTTGGCAATTACCAAAAAGTCTCCTGATGAGTGAAAAAAAAAGTTAAAAGAAACTAATTGAAATGACAATCAGAAAAGAAACGGCTTTAATTTACTGCGAAAATCAATTTAGTTTAGCAGACGGAAAAACTGCTGCTGGGTTGGTTCGACACTCTGAACGGTATACAATTGTTGGGGTGATTGATAGTTCACGAGCGGGTAAAGACGCAGGGGAAGAATTAGGGCAAGAAAAGAATGGTATACCCATTTTTGCTAATTTAAATGAAGCATTAATTAACCTTTCAGAGGTTCCCAACTGTTACATTTATGGCAAAGCTCCTTTAGATGCCTTTATATCCCAGGCAGAACGGCTTCTTATCTTAGAAGCCATGGAAAAAGGAATGGATATCATTAACGGTCTTCATCAGTTTTTCTCTGAAGATCAAGAGTTTACCCAGATGGCTGCCCAACATAATATCCAAATTAAAGATATCAGAAAACCTCCACAATTACAAGATTTGCACGTCTTTACGGGTCAACTCTCTAAAATTAATGTTCCTGTAATCGCCATATTAGGTACAGATTGTGCTTGCGGCAAAATGACAACCGCAATAGAACTCAACAAGTCCCTCAAGACTCTCGGCATAAAGTCAGTATTGGTAGCGACGGGTCAAACTGCTTTGATGCAGGGAGCAATGTATGGCATATCGATTGATGCTCTGATTTCCCAATTTGTGATTGGTGAAATAGAAAACTCTATTATTCAAGCCTTTGACAACGAACGTCCCGACATCATTTTAGTTGAGGGACAGAGTGCCGTTAGTCATCCCGCTTTTATGAGTTCTCTCGGCATCTTGAAAGGAAGTATGCCCGATGGTATTATCCTTCAACATCCACCAGCTAGGAAATTTCGGTGCGATTTTCCTCATTTGCCAATGCCAACTGTTGAGAGCGAAATTAAACTGATTGAAGCGATTTCTCAAGCTAAAGTTATGGCGATTGCATTAAGCCATGAAAACCTAGCAGATGAAGAGATTTTGACAATCATAGAGGATTATGAGAGGCAGTTTCAATTGCCGACAATGGATGTCTTGAATCATGGATGCCAAAAAATCATTCAAGCCTTAGGTGATCATTTTCCAAACCTGAATCAAACCATCAAGCGGAAGAGTTTAGAAAAAATGCCTGTATTGGGAATGAGGTAGACGTAATCGTCTGGAAATAATCAATGAAATTGTTTATGCCAAGGATAGAAATTTCCCTATCTCAAATACGGGACAATGCCCGAATGCTATGTGAACTTTATGGGCACAGAGGAATTTCATTGATGGGAGTCTCCAAAGCAGTGCTAGGAGAACCTTCTATTGTCGAGGCAATGATTCAAGGTGGAGTCAAATTTATTGCTGACTCTCGCATTGAAAACATTCAAAAAATGAAAAATGCTGGGATATCCACTCAGTTTGTGCTTCTACGCACTCCTTTCAGTCAGGCTGAAGCTGTGGTTACAAGTGTAGACATTAGTCTAAACACTGAAATCGAGACGATTAAGCAACTTTCCTATTATGCAAAAATACATAATAGAAATCATCAAATAATTGTGATGGTAGAGTTAGGAGATCTGCGGGAAGGCGTACTTCCTGGTGATCTTTCTCAATTTATCAGGAAAATTCTTTCTCTATCCCGTATAAAAATTGTTGGTATTGGCTGCAATTTGGCTTGTTATGGTGGAGTAAAGCCAGACAAGAAAAATATGCATAAATTGTCTGAACTGGTTAATGGCATCCAAAAAGAATTTCAGATTAATTTGGAAATAATATCCGGCGGTAATTCGGCTAATTATGAATGGTATAAATCTGCTCAATATATCGGCAATATCAACAATCTTCGCTTGGGTGAATCCATTCTTTTAGGGCGCGAAACTGTGAACCGAAAAGCGATTCCAGGTTTACACACAGAGGCATTCAAACTCGTTGCCGAAGTTATTGAGTCCAAGACAAAGCCCTCCCTACCATTTGGCGAGATCTGTCAAGATGCTTTTGGAAACGTTCCTAGTTTCTCAGATCGAGGAATTAGCCAGAGAGTGATTATTGCTTTGGGAAGGCAGGACGTTCTGGTATCTAGCTTGAAATCGAAGAAAAAGCTAGAAATACTAGGAGCTAGCAGTGATCATATTATTCTCGACGGCAAGAACCACAACTTACAAGTTGGAGATGAAGTGAATTTTAACCTGGATTACGGCGGTCTTCTGTCCGCGATGACTTCTCCTTTTATTAGAAAGCAATTTATCCTGGCAACTGAAGCTATAATTCCTGTGGTTAAAACGTTAAAAATGGTCTCACCTATAAATTAGAAGTTGTAAGTCAATAAACGGGGTTGATGTTAAAATCTTTGCCGTTTAACTCATATCTTGCACCACTCACTATTTGCCCCTGCTCCCCAGTGGCGTAGTTGACGCAGACAGTACCCACTTGGGGTCTATACAGGCTAGATAGTCCCGACTATGCTAGTTTACAGAAACGCAAAAGTAAACATATAGGAGAAGCAGATGGTTGGAGTTCAAACATCAGCGCGTGATTTCTTTCGGGCGGCGTATGAGAACCGCTACACCTGGGATCACAACTTCCCCGGTTACACCGCAGATGTGACATTCAAACAGGATGATCAGGTAGTTACAGGGAAGGTTCGGGTGAACCCAGATATGAAAGCCGAAGTCTTTGATGTCGAAGACGAAGACGCCAAGCAAGCGATTCACTCTCAACTCTGGGAAACCGCGATTCACCGGGTTCGCCGTTCCTTTGAAGACACCCACGCAAAGAACACCTTCTCCTTCGGCGATACCGATGAGACAGGTGCTGTGGAACTTTTAATGGGCGGTAAAGCAGAAGGCGATCGCTATAAAGTCCGTGATAATGAAGTAACCCACGTCCACCGTCACATTCACGGCGTTGTCGTTACGATTAATACCTTTAGTTCCCACAACACGGGCGAAGGTTATCTTTCTCACCGTTATGATTCCGTCTACCACGACCCCAAAACGGGTGAACAAAAGGGCGGTAAAAGTGTGTTTGAAGATAATTACGAAAAGGTTGGCGACTATGTTATCCTGACCCAGCGGATTATTCGTACAGAAACTGATGGAAAAGAGTCCGTTCAGGAGTTTAATTTCTCAAATATCAAACTTCTGTAAATGGTAAATAATTCCCTGATTTTTCCTGAGTCCGCCTCGGCGGGCTTTGTTTGTTTAGTTTCGCGATGTTAACCGTTCGAGTTCCCTCCCCTTGGCAAGGGGAGGGTTAGGGAGGGGTTGATTTAGGGAAGGTTAGGGAGAGTTCTATCTCAAAGTATTTTCCACCTGCAATCAAAATGTTGCTCTCGCTTAAGCCTTCAGCCTTCAAGACGTTGGGTCTTCCGTTTTGTTTTTTAAACCAAAAAATCCAAAGAACCCGAAAAATCCATATAATCCCGGATTAGAAATAATCAAGCCTAGCAATCCCAAAAAACCCAGGAAACCTAAATATCTGAGTTTTGACACTTTTGTGTTTTCGCTTGTGTTTGCCATCTTCTTGTTCGCTGTTTTTGTTTCTATTATTATTAATATCCAATGCTCAGGGCTTTTGCCCTCCTACTACTGAGTGAATTCAACTGGATGATTGATCATCAGGGGTCTAGCAACGAATCGCAAAACCTGTGTAGAGACGTTGCATACAACATCTGGAACAATCTGGACAAAATCAGGATTTTATCTCCTAGACCCATTAAGATCAATGTATGAAGAAATCGTTCGGGCTTGGGTCTATGAAACGCATCGTCTTAATCGCTGGGTTTGAATCATTCAACGCCGACTTGTATCGCCAAGCGGCTGATTGGGCGACAAAGCGCTGTACAGACTTGGATATCCGCGTATTTAGCGACCAATCCTTGACCACAGAACCGGATATCGTCGCCGCCGCCCTCCAGGATGCTGATGTCTTCTTCGCCAGTCTGCTGTTTGATTATGACCAAGTATTATGGCTGCGGGAGAGAACCCAACATATCTCCATCCGCCTTGTCTTTGAATCCGCCCTCGAATTAATGAGTCTGACTCAAATCGGGGCGTTTAAAATTGGCGATAAGCCCAAAGGAATGCCCAAGCCGATTAAGTTTATTCTGGATAAATTTAGCAATGGACGAGAAGAAGATAAACTTGCGGGTTACATTAGCTTTCTGAAGACGGGTCCCAAGCTGCTGAAATATATTCCGGCGAAAAAAGTTCAGGATTTACGCAACTGGCTGATTATCTACGGCTACTGGAATGCTGGTGGTTCCGAAAACGTTGCTTCAATGTTTTGGGTACTCGCTGAAAAATACTTAGGATTACAAGTGGGAGACATTCCACCGCCAGTCGAAACTCCAAACATGGGTTTATTACATCCCGATTATGATGGATATTTTACCTCGCCACAGCATTATCAGGAGTGGTATCGGCAAAAGCAAAATAATGCTTCCTCCCCCTCTAACACCCCCCTTATTAAGCAGGGCTGGGGGGGATCTCTTCCCATTGTCGGGATTCTCCTCTATCGCAAACACGTTGTCTCTAAACAACCGTATATTTCCCAATTAATTCGCCAGTTTGAGAACGCTGGATTAATCCCCGTCCCTATCTTTATTAATGGTGTGGAAGGACATGTGGCGGTGCGCGATTGGCTGACCTCGGCGGATGAAACTGCCCGACGAAAACTGGGTACAATTGACACATTATCCTTATCCAAAGATGCTGTTGAAGTTGACGCGATTGTTTCTACAATTGGCTTTCCATTAGTCGGAGGACCCGCTGGTTCTATGGAGGCGGGGCGTCAAGTTGAGGTAGCAAAACGCATTCTCACAGCAAAAAATGTTCCCTATATTGTCGCCGCACCGTTACTGATTCAGGATATTCACTCTTGGACGCGACAAGGAATTGGTGGCTTGCAATCTGTCGTATTATATGCATTACCAGAATTAGATGGGGCAATTGACACGGTTCCTCTGGGGGGATTGGTGGGAGAGGATATTTATCTAATTCCCGAACGGGTGAAACGCTTGACGGGACGCCTGAAGCGTTGGATTGAACTGAGACAGACACCCGCTTCAGAACGGAAAATTGCCATCATTCTCTATGGTTTCCCGCCCGGATATGGGGCGACAGGAACAGCAGCTTTACTCAATGTACCGCGATCGCTCTTGAAAGTCCTTCACGCCCTCAAGCAGCAAGGCTATACCGTGGGCGAGTTACCTGAGGATGGCGAAGAACTGATTCGCCGCGTCAAAGCAGCCGATGAAGCCATTAGCCATGAGGATTTAGCGACAAACTCCGTCAACGTTAAAACCCTGGAAAAATGGCTCGGCTATCTCTTGATAACTCGCATCGAAAAGCAGTGGAAATCCCTCACCGGAACCGGAATGAAAACTTACGGCGATGACTTCCAAATTGGTGGAATTCAATTAGGAAATATTTGGATAGGTGTGCAACCTCCGTTAGGTATTTCAGGTGATCCGATGCGGTTAATGTTTGAACGGGATATGACCCCTCATCCTCAATATGCCGCGTTCTATAAATGGCTACACCATGAGTTTCAACCTCATGCAGTGGTTCATTTCGGGATGCATGGAACCGTGGAATGGTTACCGGGTTCTCCTTTAGGCAATACCGGGTATTCCTGGTCAGATATTTTGCTGGGAGATATTCCCAATCTCTATATTTATGCTGCCAATAATCCCTCGGAATCCATTTTAGCCAAACGGCGCGGCTATGGTGTCCTAATTTCCCATAATGTTCCCCCCTATGGGCGGGCGGGATTGTATAAAGAATTAGTCGCGCTGCGAGATTTAATTGCTGAGTACCGAGAAGACCCAGACAAAAATTATGCGTTAAAACCTGACATTTGTCAGAAAATTGTGGATAGTGGCTTAGATGCTGATTGTCCCTTTGATCAGGCTAAAAAATTAGGGATTCCGTTCACACCTGATAATGTGCGCTTGTTCAGTGCTGAGGTATTTAATCATTATCTGGTCAAATTGTATGAATACTTGCAAGTGGTAGAACAACGCCTATTTTCATCCGGATTACATACTTTGGGCGAACCCCCGAACCCAGAAACGTTGGCTAGCTATTTAAATGCTTATTTTGGCGATAATGGCGCATCTAGTTTAATTAAGGAGGTAATAGATAAACTCGGAGATGCTCAAACCACTCAATTATCTTCTGTGGTTAAGGATAAAAATAGTCATGCCGATTCCCTTGCCACTGAAATAGAAACAATTGCCCACTTATTACAGCAAAACACCGATGAACTGACGAACCTGTTACGGGGATTAAATGGAGAATACATTCCCCCAGCACCGGGCGGTGACTTATTACGAGATGGTGTAGGCGTATTACCAACCGGACGAAATATTCATGCCTTAGACCCCTATCGGATGCCCTCACCGGGAGCCTATCAACGAGGACGAGACATTGCCCAAAAA
>NZ_DS989843.1:26788-94947 GCF_000155555.1 Coleofasciculus chthonoplastes PCC 7420 | reverse complement strand
AAACTAAAGGAGAATCCTTAGGAATCCTACTCGAATTAGTGGGTGCAGAACCCATCAAAGAAGGAACGGGGCGAATTGTTCGCTATGAGTTAAAACCCTTAGCAGAATTGGGACATCCCCGGATTGATGTATTGGCAAATCTATCGGGTATTTTCCGAGATAGTTTTGTGAATATTATTGAATTACTCGATGATTTATTTAAACGGGCGGCGGAGGCGGAGGAACCAGAAGACCAGAATTTTATCCGTAAACATGCTTTAGCTTTACAAGCCCAAGGAATCGAGAATAATTCTGCCCGATTATTTTCTAACCCGGCTGGTGATTTTGGTTCCTTAGTGAATGAACAAGTGACGGATGGAAACTGGGAATCGGGAGAGGAATTAGGCAAAACCTGGGAAAGTCGCAATTCATTTAGTTATGGGCGTCAAGATAAAGGACAAGCGCGTCCAGAAGTTCTGACTCAGCTATTAAAAACAACCAGCCAGGTGGTTCAGGAAATTGACTCCGTGGAATACGGTTTAACTGATATTCAGGAATACTATGCCAATACCGGAGGATTGAAAAAAGCGGCTGAGAAACAACGGGGAAAGAAAGTCAGCGCCAGTTTTGTAGAAAGTTTTTCTAAAGATACAACCCCGCGCCAATTAGATGACTTACTGCGATTAGAATATCGGACTAAGTTACTGAACCCGAAATGGGCAGAAGCCATGGCAAGTCAGGGTTCAGGTGGTGCTTATGAAATCTCCCAACGGATGACAGCGTTAATTGGGTGGGGAGGAACCGCCGATTTTACCGATGATTGGGTGTATGATCAAGCAGCAGATACTTATGCCTTAGATGCAGAAATGGCAGAGAAGTTAAGACAGGCAAATCCTGAGGCATTTCGGAATATTGTTGCCCGGATGTTGGAGGCAAGTGGACGAGGATTTTGGCAACCCAGTGAGGACAAGTTACAGAAGTTGCAGGCGTTGTATGAGTTGACGGATGAGGAATTAGAAGGGGTGACGGTTTAAAGGATAATTTAGTGGCTGAATTATCCAATTGTCGTGGCGTGGCAAACCTGATTGGATCAATTAACGTTACGCCTGGAAACTGTAGGGGCGCAAAGCTTTGCGCCCGACTTAATAGTAAAATCTATGCCACCATTTTAGTAGGGTGCGTTGCTGGCGTGGTACACCTTATTTGATGAATTAGATTCGGCTTGTAGTAGGGAACCTTAGCCCTATATTCTGTTTGGTTTCCTATCGTCAACCCAACCTACAAGTTAATGGTAAAATCCATGCTACCTTTTTAGCCAGTAGGGTGCGTTAGCAAAGCGCAACGCACCATTTTTCAATGATTTTGCCGCAGCCTTACTCAAAAATATCGCAGGTTTTCGGGTTTACTGTTCAAGGTTTAATATGGGAATATAACGTTAATAAAATATAAGGCTAAAGCCCTTACTACAAACAAGATGACGACAATTAGCCCAAAGGTTGAGGTATCTAGGGACGAGATTGCTGCGTTTTGCCAGCGCTGGCAAATTACTGAGTTTGCCCTATTTGGTTCTATCTTACGAGATGATTTTCGCCCCGATAGTGATGTCGATGTACTGGTCAGTTTTGCGCCGGAGGCTAAATGGAGTCTGTGGGACATCATTAAGATGAAAGAAGAACTGAAAACGAAGTTTAGTCGGGAGGTTGATTTCGTGGAAAAGGAGTGTTTACGTAATCCTTTCCGGCGTTATGAAATTCTAAGTACAAAACAGGTTATTTATGCAGCCCAATAGTCGCGAATCTGGTTATCTTTGGGATATGTTACAGGCAGCAATTCGCCTTCAAGAATTTACGGCTGGTTTATCTTATGAAGCTTATCTAGAGAGTATATTGCTTCAGAGTGCCGTTGAGCGACAGTTAGAGATTCTAGGCGAAGCGGCGAGACGAATGTCAGATGATTTCCGTCAAGCACATCCGGAAATCCCCTGGAGTGATATTATCGGACAACGGAATGTTATTGCCCATCAGTATGAAGAGATTAGGCAAGAACGAATTTGGTCTGTAGTGACGTCAGATATTCCCACGCTGATTACTCAATTAGAACCTTTGATACCACCCTTGCCACCGGAAATAGAATAGTCCTAAAATAGTCCTTATTCGCTAGGAAAATATGGCTCAATCATATCGGAGGACTATTACTTGCCCGATACTTATGATAGACGTTGCCAGCTTGGTGCTTCTCGGCGTCGGTTTGAAGATGCTCAAGTGTTACATGACCAAGGGCGTTGGACAGGTTCTATTTACTTGGGGGGCTATGTTATTGAATGCTCTCTCAAATCTCTTATTTGTGACAGGGAAGGAAAAACTAACTTTAAAGATACTCGTGTATTTAAACAGGGACTATCTGGTTCACAATTACATAGTCTGAGCAAGTTACTGGAAACTGTACCTGCATTACAACGTGCGATAGAATTAGACCGCACTAATCGTTATCGAGATGCCTGGAATACAGTTTCAGACATTTGGCGTAATGATTCCTTACGCTATTCAGATAAAATGGGAGATAAGCAGGAGAGTCAACGCTTTATCAAAGCTATTAAAGTATTGCATCGATTTATTTTAGATCAACAAGGGGAGACGTCATGACCCATTCAACTCAATTTTCTCAACAGATTGAAGACCATGTTATTAATTCTTTAAAATCTGAAGATCCCGATGCACAGGTAAAAATAAAGCCAACTTCACTAGGATGGCTGAAAATTAGAGTTATTACTCATTTGTTTGCAAACCATCCCTTAGAATGGCGCGAACAAAAAATTGATTCTTTTTTAGAGACTATTAATACTAACTTGGGTCAATACCCCATTGCTGGTTATGAGCTGTTAACCCCCCAAGAAGCAACAGAAAAACCTTCAGCTACTATCCAATTACCACTGTGGTCAGACCTCTTAATGGCTCCAGAATCTGACCAACCGATTCAGATTGATGAAGATAGTCCTAAGCGTCCCTTAGTTGTTACTTTTTACTCATTCAAGGGAGGTGTAGGACGTTCTACTGCTCTAGGCTTAGTCGCCAGTATATTGGCAAGGCGTAATCGTCGAGTTGTGATGGTCGATTTTGACCTAGAAGCCCCAGGTATTTCGATTATGTTCCGCTCAGATACAGAAACGTTCAATGAAGAAACCTACGGAGTCCTGGATTACTTGCACCAACGCTATTTGACTCCTGAGCAGAATATTCCCCCGATTGAGAGTTGTATCTATCCCATCAATTTACCCACTCGTGGTGAACTGTTTTTAGTGCCAGTGGGAGAGTATAATGAAAATTATATTCATCGGTTAGCTGATCTGGATCGACACACTCTAGAAAAGTTCTATCAAGGTGAAACCAATCCAGTTAATCAGCTTATGGAAGATATCAAAACTCAGATAAATCCAGATGTAATTTTGATTGATGCACGTCCTGGATTTAATGATACCAGCGCGATCGCACTTTTTGATCTCGCTGATACGGGTATCCTTTGCTTTTCACCGACTGACCAGAGTTTTGAAGGATTACGCTGGGTTGTGAAAGGGGTGCGGAAACACCGTGACTATGAAGGAAAACCTGATCTTCGCTTTCTGCTTACGCCTATGCCTCTAGTTGCACCAGAACAGCGTCAAACTTGGCTCACTAGGGTTGAAGATTGGATTGAGGAAAATTGGGGTTTACCGAGTGAGACAACTGTTGGAGAACTTTACTACGAAATTCCCTATAATCCTAGTATTACAACTTTATCTAGTTTGATTGGTGTTCCCAGAAGTTTACTGAATGATTATTTACAAATTGCTGATGCTATTGATGCAAGTCTACCTGATATCAAGCCTGAACTAGAAAAAGATGAAACTTCAGAAAAACGTAAATCTATTTTAAAGCAATTAAGCTTCGATGCAGCAACCGCTCAAGAAATAGAAGCGGATAATATCCCAAATATATTTCACCGCACTGAAGATTTTCCCCGATTTTTAAGCAACAAAAACTGGTTAATTCGGGGGGCTAAGGGAACGGGAAAAAGTTTGCTGTTTCGTCTGTTTGTCGAACAATCACAAAAAGCGAAAGAATTAGCTCATTCCGAGGTTAATTTAAGTAATGTTAACTTTTTAGCCGCCCATGGTCAACCGAGATTACCTGGACCTATCCTAGAAAGTAATGATTTAGCGAGTTATGAGCAACAAGTGGGTGAGAATAGTTGGTCAATTTTTTGGCTAAACTATGCTCTGTTGCAACTGTGTTATTCTATACCAGAATTACGTTCACTCCCTGAATTAGATCAACAGTTAGTTGCATTAATTGATCAAGACAACCCTCCCCATTCTCCAATCGTTGAGTGGTTAGTCCATCGCACTCAATCTCCACAAGCTGGGTCGCAAGCGGCTGATGAACTACGGGCAATTGACCGCTGGTTGCAAGAGAATAAAGAGGTCGTATGGCTGCTTTATGATGAGTTAGATGCTGGTTTTGGTTCGACTCCAAAAGACTATGTTCGTCGAAAACAAGCACTTGGAGCGTTACTGGCTTGGTGGCTGGAGAGTGGGACAAGTCTCAGATGTATTGTCCCTAAAATATTTTTACGGGAAGATATTTGGAATCAACTTAACTTTACCAACAAAGGGCATTACACTGGGCGATCACTCCAACTCCGTTGGGATGAAGCTGATCTCTGGAGACTTGTGCTACGCCAAGCCTTAACCAGTTCTGCTACTCTTAGCCAATTTTTGGAGCAAAAATTGGGGGTAACAGTGGCACGACTAAATGCCATTGAGCTAGAACAACTTCGGACTAGCTTGTATCCTCTATGGGGTGAGCGGATGGGGCGGACGAAAAAAGCGTATACTTATAATTGGGTGCGGACTCGTATTGCTGACGGTCAAAAGAACTGTTTTCCGAGAAGTTTAGTCTTATTGTTACAAGAAGCAGTTAAACGGGAAAAAGACTTCTCAACAGAGTATAGTAAAGAGATAGTCCTGCGCCCAAAAGCTTTGATTGATTCTTTTCCCTATGTTTCCGAACAACGTGTTGATGAAGTCCGCAACGAGTATCCTGAACTTCAAGTCTATCTGGATAGATTACGAACTGAACGTTCTCCGATTGATGAAGAGAGACTAGCGGAAATTTGGAAAGTGGAGGATAACGAATTAACGGAAACTATCAGGGATATGATCGAAGCTGGTATTCTCACCGAACGTTCTCGTGCCAATGATCCGCCGCCTCGTGTCTATGCGGTTGCTGAACTGTACCTGTATGGATTGAATATGGTTCGCAAAGGACAGCGTTAGCATACCTTATTTCTAGATAAAGTTTAGGAGTTTGATGAAAGTTGCTATTTTTGAAGTGTGTCGTAGTCCGGAAATTAAAAAGAAGACTGAATCCTTAATCATATCCCACTTTTTTACCAAACAAGCGATAGATTACAAACTTTACAGTAATGATGGGATTTGGCAGGAAAAGACAATCCTTGACAAATATTCATTTAGATTGTACTTGAAAAAGCCGGATTTTAATATCGTTCACTTGGCTATGCATGGAACAAATGATGGCTTGATTTTGCAATGGTCTAATGCGAAGAATATTGGCGAACGGGTTCCAGAGGTTATATTAACCGATTTTGATATTAGCTTGATCAGAGAATGGCAGGGAAAAATAGTGGTTAGTGGTGCTTGTAGTTCCGCTCAACTAGCCGATTCTTTTTTAGCGGCGGGTGCAGCGGCTGTAATTGCCCCTCAATCTTCTATTCCTTGGACGAATTTAGGACTTTTTTTTAGCCTTTTCTACAAAAATTTATTTTCAGGTAAAGACTTAAGATTGGCGTTAGATTTAGCAGTTTGGCAGTTTCCAGAGTATGAAAGTTATTCGGTTGTGCGTTAGCTCCCGTTAAAGGTGCGTTACGCTTCGCTAACGCACCCTACAAATAGAGGCTTGGCGTAAGTCCTAAATCAATTATTTCTTCGGTAAAGGATTGATGCTTATAATACGGATAAGGTGGTGCGAGTTGGTGCAGGGGAAGGCGTATGCAATCAGAGGAACAGCAATGGGTTCAGGAATTTGTTGAACATGCGACGGAACATCTCTATCGAATTGAACAAGATTTGCTCCAGCTATCAGGTTCTAAAGACATAGAATTGGTGTATGGGCTATGCCGTGCAGTTCTGTCGATTCAAGCCCAGGCAGAAATGTTAGGTCTAGATAGTATTGATAGACTGGCTAATCGTTGGCATGAGCAACTTGAACTATTAAGAGATTATCCGATTAACTGCGACCAAACATTACAAAATCTCTTTTTTCAGCTATTCGATGCATTATCTCTATTCGTAAGTAAACTTAAGCAACCCTATGGACTTAAAGACGATGATGCTAATCAGGTTGTTTCAGGTACAGAGTCGATATTTAACCGTATTGATACTCATTTAAGGTTTCTGCTTAATCCCCCTGTCGCTTTTGCCGAAATCGAGCAAATATTTCCCCTGGAACGTGCAGTAAAACAAGCCGGGTTAGACTATGGTAAGGAGGTCAAGATAGGAATTGAGGGTAGGGACACATTAATTCCTAAAGTGGTCTTGGACACTTTACCGAAACTATTATCCCACTTAATCAACAACGCGATCGCGCACGGAATCGAGTCCCCCCAAGTGCGCCAAACTCTGGGCAAATCGCCAGTTGGTCAGATTGTCATGAGTGCTTTTCATCAGGATAACCAAACAATAATCACCTTTTCTGATGATGGCGCAGGAATTGATTTAGAACGGGTGAAGGCGAAGGCAATCAAAAAAGGGTTAATTACAATAACTCAAGCCCAGATTATTTCCCCAGAAGCCGTCTACGAACTCCTGTATCATCCTGATTTTAGCACTAAGGATGAGCGAGATTTGAGAGCCGGAACCGGGTTTGGTTTGGATATTGTTCGCACAGAACTTAATAAAATTGGCGGCTCGATTTCGACAACTTCTCTACCCGGAAAAGGAACAACGTTTAAAATTATTTATCCAAACGCCCTTGGCTAATCCCACGCTGATGCGAAATAATGCAGGTGCAAACTCTAATCATCCACGAGATTGTGATGACTGCATTTTTATTCATAACTGACTTAGATAACACTCTAGTTGGCGATGACGATGCCCTCAAGGAACTCAATCAACAGTTAGAGCAGCATCGCCAAGACTATGGGACTAAGATAGTCTATGCGACTGGGCGATCGCCTGCCCTCTACCGGAAACTGACTAGCGAAAAGTCCCTACTGTCACCGGATGCGCTGATTACCTCAGTTGGCACCGAAATTTGCTTCAATCCGCAGGAAGAAATCTTTGACCCAGAATGGGCGGATATGTTGGCACAGGGGTGGAACCGGGACGCAGTTGTGGCTATAGCTGCTCATTATTCTGACCTAGTGCTGCAACCTGAGACAGAACAGCGCCCGTTTAAAGTCAGTTATGTGTTGAGTGAAGAAATTTCCTCAGAGGTTTTGCCTCGTCTGGAATCCTCTTTAAAGGAAAAAGGATTAGATGTCAAGCTGATCTATAGTGGGGGTCAAGACTTGGATATTTTACCTCGTAAAGGGGATAAAGGTTTAGCCGTACAATTCCTGCGGCAAAAATGGGACATGGACGCCACAAAAACCGTTGTCTGTGGTGATTCTGGTAATGATATTGCCCTGTTTAGTGCTGGGGAAGAACGGGGTATTCTGGTGGGAAATGCTAAACCTGAACTGCGTCAATGGTATGAGGCGAACAAAAAAGATTACCATTATTTTGCTCAGGCAGATTATGCAGATGGTATATTAGAAGGTCTGCATCATTTGGGGTTTCTGGTTTAGGAATTGGGGATAGGAGAAGAGGGAACAGGGAAGATCGCCAACAGTGTAGAGACGCGCCATGGCGCGTCTCTACTGATGTAACGGTCAGTCTAAATTTGGATACTTATAATTAATGATTAGTTATCTCAAGGGAACAGTCGCGACGATTCAGAAAGGGAATGGGAATCGAGTTACTCTGATTCTAGAGGTTAACCAAATCGGGTATGAGGTGCAAATTACTCGACAGCTATCCCAAGAGGTTCAGATCGGATCTGAACAAGTGGTACAAGTTTTTACTCACCTGCAAATCCGGGAAGATCAACAAATCCTCTATGGCTTCGCGTCAGCAGCAGAACGGGATTTATTTCGCCAGTTGGTGAGTGTGAGTGGGATTGGTGCCCAATTAGCGATCGCACTTATCGATACCCTAGGACTACAGAATCTGGTTCAGGCGATTGTCACCGGGAATACTCGCACCTTAGCCAAAACTCCAGGAGTGGGTAGCAAAACCGCTGAACGCATCGCCTTGGAACTGAAAACCAAGTTATCTGAATGGCGAAAATTCGCGGGTGTGGAAACTCCAGCCAGTGCAACGGGACCCTCCCCCGCTATTTTAGAAGATGTGGAAATGACCCTACTAGCCCTAGGGTATGAAACCGCCGAAATTACCCAGGCGCTGAACGCGATTAGTCAGGATGCACTGCTGGCGAAAAACCCCAACGCCGAGGAATGGATTCGACGCGCGATCGCATGGTTGAGTCAGTAGCAGTGGGGGTGATCATCTCCGATTAACCTATCGCCGTTTGCCGACTTCTGAACCAGTTAATCACCAGTTTTTCCAGTTCAATCCAAACAAACATTAACGCACTAAACCCAAGACAAATTAAAAGTTCTTGAGGACTTAACCAGTGAGTGCCAAAGAAATCCCGTAGGGGAGCCACATAAATTAGCATTAATTGTAATGCCGTGGTCAAGGTGACAGCACTCAGAACATAAGGTGGTAAATACCATCGTTTTCCATTTCGGACAGCATTGATACCAATGTATAGCGCTTCGCGCTGGTCTAGTTACACTTTGTTTGTACGAACATCTCATCTAGACTCAGCTTCAGGTATGGGAGTTGTAAATACACCAGAGCGACTTGCTATAGTTCCAATAAACTAGATGATTTCCGCTCAATTTTTAACCTTTAGTAATACTGACAATATAAAAAGTATAAAAGCTACATCAATAGAAAAACAAACTATCAATCTTCTATCTAGCACTTTATTGCCTTGAACATCTGATATCTTTGGCTCAGAGAGCAGATACGATATTGTTACTTGGGAGTTAGGTTTCAAACGTTGATATAAGTTTTCGTTTATTTGCTTCTTTTTTGTATAAGTGGTGACATCTTCTCCAGATTCATTGATTTTATAGCGGTACTTTATAAAATAAGAATTGGGTGCTTTAAGCCCAATACTTTTGTCAAGTTCAATCACTGTGGCTTGAGTAGTGATCCCAGAATCGTGAATCTCTTTTGCTGTCTTCCATTCTATAAAAGTGAATATATTAAAGACTAACACAAAGATAATTATAGTAATGGGGAAAATTAACACTAAAGTCCATGTGATTATTTTGTCCATAAATCTAATTTAAAAGGTATAATTAAATTATCTTTTCAAGAATATAATTCGTTCTTGTTATGCTAACCTTTATTACTTGGTTTGGTCTGATTAGACTTAGATAGCAAGTCATCAAAACTAAATGATGGAATTTTACGTCCTTGACGCGCCCGTTCTATTGACTCTCGTGCATCTTTTCTATATTCTTGCTGTCTTTTGTCCTGTTCGTGAATATCATCTTCTGGGGTAGATAAAAAGCCCCTTAGTCCTTTGAGGAAAGCTAGAGATAGTTGATCATCATTTTCTTTAGCCTCTGCTAGCAATTGGTCAAGTTGGTCGGCAAACTTCCGCAAGTTATCTGACATTTCTTCGAGGTTTTGTTCAGAGTTAGTCGATAGATACCACTCCCGCAGTTGATTGGACAATTCCTCCAAATCTGCATCTACTTTGATTCCCTGCTTTTGCAGCCTTTGTTGCACAGTATGCATCTGTTCCCGGAGCTTTTCTAGTTGCTCTGAGTCTTGGGCAGTTGCGGTTTCTATCGTTACCTTGAGACTATCTAAGAGTTTGCTAAAGCTTTCTTGGGCTGCTTTAGGATTACTTTTTAGTACCTCTGGTGATATTCCTAAAAGGGAAGAGATGATCTTTAACCCTTCTTGAGTTTGAACGGAAGATGTACTGCTTTGTGACGGAGCTTTTTGTAAACCGACTTGAGTTGCGAAGGTTAGCAGACTAGTTATTGTACTTTTAGCCTGATCCATAGCTTGACTCATTTCGGCATAGAGATGAGTTTTCGCCTCCTCCTCCGAAATTTCAAAATCAGCTAATCTTGCTGAATCTACTTTCTTTTTCTCACCCCCAATGGTGTAGATGATAAAATCGCCACTAGGCAGTTCTTGAGTAACCGGAATTAAAAAATATCGAGTTCCATCAGAATCCGTACAAAGGTATTGTGTTTCTTTAATTTCCATATTTAGTATATTATATTAATTAACTGATTTAATTACTCTAGATATTTAACTGGGGAGTTGACCAGAGTATTGATTAATACTCTCAAATTCGCCATACACATCTTCTAGCCAGCCTTGAGAACGCCAACGACCTTCGCTGTTATCAGATGGTTCATATACCAACTCTAAATAACTACTTTCCTGTCCAGTAACAGCCAAACGATTATTTTGGCTAAAAAGAAAGAGAGATGCACTTACACAAGCTTTGCCCTCTATAGGTTCCATTCCTAACCTTCCCTCCCAGGCTATAGTCAAAGGACCACCAAGGGATCTAGCACTACGAATACAACAACAAAATGACTCCTCATCGACTATTGACTCTTCAATAGTCTTATCAATTATTTCAATTTGCTGTTGCAAGTAATCAGAAAGCTTACTGATCAAAAAAATAATGATTTCAGAAAAATCCTCTTTTGTTGAGTTGACTTTCATAGGGATTTGCCATAGCTTTTGTTCAATTGAATTGCTTTCTTTCATAATCAATCCTTAAAGCACCAAGGCTTTTTGATTTTCTCTTGTTAGTCTTTGTCTCAAGGCCAATCATCTAAGTTAAAGCGATCGGGATTAGGGTAGATCACTTCATTTGAACCCTCTACTTTGATTTCAACATAGCTGGAATCACCTGCCCATTTCTGGGGATCTACTGGTGTCGCATTGCCCTTACTGCTTACTGAACCATAAGCTGTGATCACTGAATTTTTCCTTCCGGCTTCTGTGATTACTATGCTACCATCTTTGTAGTATATGTCCACTTCTCTCCCATTTTTATTCCTTCCACTAAATATACGTTCAGGGTTATTTAAAATCTCAGCTTGAGTTTGATTGGATACGCCATGTTTAGACCTTGCATGTCCGGCTGTACCGCTGCCTTCAACAGGTTGTGCGCCTTTAATGTCTTTGGGATCTACAGGTTCTCGGAAATTATCAAAGCGCTTTCTTGATTCCTCTATCTGAGCTGTCCGCCTTCTAATATTAGCAAGCTCTTGCTCTAACTCTGCGGCTTGTTTGGCCTTAAGGTCTGGGTCAGGGATTGCTTCAACTTCATCGAGTTGAGATTTAAGGTGACTATTTTTAGGATCGGCAAGTTCGTTTGCATATTGCGTTCTGATTTCTCCACAGTCTGAACAACGAACAACGCGACCATCTTCTAAAACTTTGATTTCATGTCCATCAGCAGCTTTCTGTTTGGCAACCACACCAGGCTCAACTTGAGGCTCCCCTGTATGGCTACTACGTCCATTAGGTGTTTCATCTGTTTTAATTGTTTTAGTGGCTTGTTCTGTAGTTTCTCCCGTAGCTTCTTCAGTAACTTCTTTTGTAGTTTGCTCCGCTGTTTCTCCAGTTGCCTGTTTCGTCGCTTTTTCTGTAGTTTCCTCTGTGATATCCTTGGTAACTTGTTCTGTAGTCTCTTGGGTAACTTCTTTAACGGTTTGTTCCGTAGCTTCTTCCGTCACTTCTTTAGTGACTTGTTGAGTTACTTCTTCGGTAACCTCTTTGGTCACTTGCTCAGTAACTTCTTCAGCTACCTCTTTAGTCACTTGTGCAGATACTTCCTCTCCAACTTCCTTGGTAACTTGTTCAGTAACTTCTTGAGAAACTTCTTTAGTGACTTGCTCTGTGACCTCTTCGGTGACTTCTCTGGTAACTTGTTGTCCTACTTCCTTCGTCGTGGCTCCTCCAAGCCCAGTCTTGCTATAGAAGCCACCAAGGTAGGGTGCTAGGATCGTACCACCGAGATTACCAAGGAAGTTAACTCCAACGCTACCGTACATCGCCTGGAATGCTGTCTCCAAAGAGAACTCTTCACCACTCATTGCCCGTTTCAATGTATCAGTGAGGCCAGCACCAACTGTGTCAATAACAGTTCCGACAACAACTTCTGCCCCCATTGTGGCTGCTTTGGTGAGGACTTGATTAGTTATACCTTTAGCTAACAGTTGCTTACCAATAAAGCTGCTGGCGGCATTGCCAGCTCCTGCACCTGCAAGAGTAATGACACCAGCCACTGCTCCAAGTACAGCTTCTCTGAAGTAAACCTCTTTTGAAGAAATTTCTCCATCTACAGCATCGTGCAATAGTTGTTTTGTCACACCACCCGCAGCGCCGATAAGAGCGGCTAAACCAATCGTGGCTAATAAACCAATGCCTGTACTAGCCAGTGCAACTATCGCCGCGGTGACAACAATTGCGATCGCAATGTCAATGATAATCTTGACCCAGCCTTTCCACGCAGGCTGAACCTTATCCGCTGCCTTGTCAGCTTCCTCGGTAATCTTAGAATCAAGTTCGGAGAGGGAACTTCTCAGGTCAGTTTCGAGCTGAGTAACGCTGTTTTCTAACTCAGTTTTGAGATTTTCCCCTACTGTCTTGAACGCTTGGTCAACATCGTTAATTAATCCTTTAAGTTCCTCAACAACTCGATCGGCTGTTCCCCTGACAGTTTCAGTATGTTTATTTTGTAAGTCAGTGAAAACTTGGCTAGCGCTATCCGTAACTTGAGTTAGGCTAGTGCTGAAATCTCCTAGAACTTGCTCGGATAGCTCGCTCGTCTGCTGACCCACCTCATCTAAACTTTGGATAGCTTGCTGACTTTGTTCGAGTATGCCCTGAGAGGACTCGGTAATTCCTGTCTCAACTGTGTTTTGTGCCTCAGCAACTACATAGTTTAGCTGTTCTCTAGCATTGGCTAGAGTGGCTTTGAGAGCCTCTGGGTTAGGACATTCAACGCCACTTGCTTCACTAGCCATCTGCTGGAGTGTTGCTTCAACACTTGCAGCCGCTTCGCTAACCCCTTGCTGAAGCGCAGCAATGGATTGCTGTTCGGTTTGGTGAATTGCTAATTTCTGCTGTTCACCAACCTGGTTAACCTGCTCAAGCTGGGTTGTCTTCAGTTGATCCAGAGAAGCCAGTGTTTGGCTCAGAGCCTGTTCAACTGCCTGGGATTGACTCTGTAGGGTTTTATTAGCCGCTAAGAGGGACGAGCTTTCCGCTTGGTCGAGTTCCGTTAGTGCTGCTGTGTGTTTGGCTTCAATTTGAGCGCGAGTTTCCTCTATCTTGGTCTGAACACCTTCGAGAACACTCGACTTGTTAGCTATTAACTGGTCAGCCGACTCGTTTGCCTTGGTAACTAGCTCCTCATTATAAGCTTGCCCTACCTGTAGAGCCGCATCCTCTTTAGCCTTACGCCGATTTTTGTGGTAGTCCTCGCCATCCCAAAAATCATCCCAACCGCTAGTTTCTGGAAGGGGTTCTTGGCTGTACTGCTGACTTCTGGCTTGCCCTTTAGCAATTGCCTCGCCCCCCAAAGTTGTGCCTAAAGCACGGGCATTAATTTCTGCGGTAGCGAAGCAATTATTGACTGCCTCGACCATATCAGTCTGGAGCCGTGTTAAAGATTCAAGGGATGTGGTATGTTCTGTCTCAATTCGTTCACGAGCATCCGCCGTTGCCTGTTTGATGGCTGATTCTGTAGCTTTATACTGTGTTTTTAATTGATTTTGCGCCTCTGTTGCTTGAGTTTTCGCTTTTGCACGAGCTTGAGCAATAGCATTAGCGACAGTCGTCTGATTTTGTTGGATAGCCGCATCAATTAAAGCCTGAGCTTGAGTAGTTGCTTCCTGGATGCGTGGCTGAATGGTTTGACCCGCGTCTGTCACCTGAGACACACTGGTTGCACCATCGGACATAAATTGTGCTAAGGCAGCTTGTGATTCTTGCTGCTTACCTTCTTCAATTGCAGCAACACCACTGGCAGGAATCTGCTGAACTAACCCGCCGCCATTTTCATCTGTCTGAAACTGCTCCGGATTATTTGTCTGGAAAAGGACTACACCGTCACCAACCGAACCCAATACATTCTCTGCTCCTACAGTAGCACTGTTATCCTCCGTAGTTAAGAACATTGCTTTGGGTTGACTAGGAACAAAGTTTGGTTGTGCAGTGGGTAACTGTTCCACATTGGACTGAGCCGCCTCCATCTGGGTGCTGGTTTCGGCTACAGCACTTTCAGCTTGGGCAGTCTGGGCAACCTTTTCTGTTTGTTCTGTTTGCTGACTATCTAGATCTCCTTGAGTCGTATCCTCACCAGCAACCGTTTCTGGATTAGCTTCATTGTCTACAGCTACTGCTTCTGTAGACTCTTCAGTTGACTTGTTCTGTTGTGTCGCTTCTTCTTTTGCTGTATCAGCTTGAGCAATTTCACTATCCTTGCTACCTTGCGCTGGTTCGGTGACCTTGGCTCCAAGTTCAGTTTTAGCCTCCTCTACAGCCAGCTCGACTTCTTGAGCATCCGATCCTGTTGTAGTTTCAGATTCGGGTTTACTCTCTGTTTCAGGTTGTTCTTGTTCATTAAGAGCTTTTGATGGCTTCTCCTGTGATTTGTTAGAAGTATTTTTGTTATCGTTATGAGTATTAGTTGTGAGCGTTGATTTTGTCGAGGAAACTTCAGTAGTTTCCTCTTCACTAGGAACCTCTTCTGAAACTGAAGTATCCGGTTTATTATCTTCCTCTTGTTCTCCTTCTTTAACAGGTCTAAATTCTTCCGACGTTGTAACCTTTCGTGAAATTTTTTCCTCAGTGCTACTTTCTTGACGCTCAACTGTATGAGATGATGATTGATTCAATACGGGATTGACTGGATTCACAGGCGAATTAATCCGCTGTGATTTGAAGGTATTGAGTCGATTTAATCCGGGGTTAGAGGTAGGTTTTATTGGCTGGACAACCTGATTCGACAACCTGCCAAAGTTTACTTGTCTCTGAATGGAGGATGACGGTGTACCTGGAACGTTTATCGGAATTTCGAGGAAATTGTGATAATCTTCTGATTTTTCTTTCTCTTGATCTGGTATGTCAGGTGTTTCAGACTGGCGCTGAACGGTTTGAGGTTCACTCGATAATATCTCATCTTCTTCAGCATCTGGTATTTCTTGGTGTTGGATGGTTTCATCCAACTCCGGCGGCTCTTGTTTAGCTTCAGGTTCTAGTTTTTCCTCGTTTTCAACTAGCTGCTGTTGAATTGGATTTCCCGATTCCCCCAAGTCATCCTGTCTTTGTATAGATGATGGTGGTGTACTTGAAGCGTTGGCGAGGAGTTCTGATAAATTATGCTTCGGTTGTTCAACTTTAGCTTGGATATCAGGCTCTTCTTCTGGGTTTTCAATACTATCTACTTCTGATTCAGGTATTGCCTCAGCTTCGCTATCGGGCATTTCCTGACGCTGGATAGTTTCATCTTCTTCCTGCAGCTCTTGTTCAGCTTCTGGCTCAACTTTTTCCTCAGTTTCAACGGGCTGCTGTTGAATCGAATTGCCGAATTCCCCCAAGTTCCCTTGTCTTTGTATAGAGGATGGCGATGCACCCGGAGCGTTGATGGGGAGTTCTAGGAAATTACGAGCCGGTTGTTTCGTTTTCGGTTGGATTTCAGTTTCTTCTTCTTGATTTTTAACTCTGTTTACCTGGGGTTCAGCGATTTCCTCGGCTTCACTGTCGGATATTTCCTGACGCTGAATACTTCCATCTGATGCTGAACCATCGGAGGCTGAAGCTAAAGAAATCTCGTCGCGCTCATTCGTCTCTTCTTGATCGTCTAAATCATCTAACCCATCTGCTTGAATATTTACAGCATCGGCGGCTGGCGTTGTCGGCTGATTTGTCACCTCACCTGAGTTGGGCTGACTCGGAATCGCTTGGGTTGTTGGGGGATCTGGAGCTTTAATCGGAATGTTGAGGGAGTTATAACCCAACTGGGAGATTTGATCAGCTTGCTGTTTTAGCTGTAGTTTTTCCTTTGGCGATAAATTTGGTGATAAGGCTTTGACACGACGCCTCTGTATTTTGAAGGGATTCGGCACAGGTGTCGAATTGGGCTTTGAGAAGCCTTTTTTCAAGAGGTGTTCGTGAGAAGACATTGCCGAGTGCCTCAACGATAGCGGTGATTCTGCTGAAGAATTATTCTACTTTACCTGCTTAGTGCTGGAAATTGATTAAATTTTGATTAAAATTTAGGCAGCTAGCTAAATAAGTTTTGTTAAGGGGCGCGATCGCATGGTTGAGTCAGTAGCTGTGGGGGTGATCATCTCCGATTAAAGAGAAATGGTATGATCACCTTTTAGAGTAGGTTCCGGTTAACCTATCGCCGTTTGCCGACGTCTGAACCAGTTAATCACCAGTTTTTCCAGTTCAATCCAAACAAACATTAACGCGCTAAACCCAAGACAAATTAAAAGTTCTAGAGGACTTAACCAGTGAGTGCCGAAGAAATCCCGCAGGGGAGCCACATAAATTAGCATTAATTGTAATGCCGTGGTCAAGGTGACAGCACTCAGAACATAAGGATTGGACAAGGGATTCAGTTGCACTGTTAGCTGAGTATCAGAACGAATCGCGATCGCGTGTCCCATCTGGGCTAAACATAGGGTGGTGAATACCATCGTTTTCCACCGATCAGGATCTCCCGATTCCTGGGCGTAGTTATATGCCCAGACCATGAGTATGATGGTCAAGATCGCCAATATAATCCCAATCCGCACCATGTAAAGCCCCAACCCACGGGCAAAAATACTCTCGCGCGGATTGTAGGGGGGACGCCGCATCACGTTGGGTTCGGCGGGTTCCATTGCCAGGGCGAGGGCGGGTAATCCGTCGGTGACGAGGTTCATCCACAGAATTTGTAGGGGGGAAAGGGGAACGCCTCCCAAGCCAATTAAGGGTGCCGATGCAATAGTTAGCACTTCCCCGATGTTGCTGCCCAGAATATATTTAATGAAGCGGCGAATATTCGTATACACCACTCGACCTTCTTCCACCGCATGAACGATGGTGGCGAAATTGTCATCCAGCAGAATCATATCGCTGGCTTCTTTACTCACATCGGTACCCGTAATGCCCATGGCTACGCCAATATCCGCTTGCTTGAGGGCAGGGGCGTCATTGACTCCATCCCCCGTCATTGCCACAAATTCACCTTGAGTTTGCAAGGCTTGGACAATTCGCAGTTTATGTTCCGGGGAGACGCGGGCGTATATACTCACCTGGTTCACCTGTTGCTCTAATTCAGCTTGCGAGAGTTTTTGCAACTCTTGTCCGGTGAGAACAATATCCCCCTCTTTAGCAATGCCCAAATTAGTTGCGATCGCGCGTGCTGTTAACTGATGATCGCCTGTAATCATTACCGGGCGAATTCCCGCCTCCCGACATTGAGCCACAGCCTCCCGTACCTCGGGACGCGGCGCATCCAGCATTCCCACTAATCCCAGCCAGATTAATTCTTGCTCGCTATCTTCCCAAGAACCATCCGGGGGTATGTCTGACAAGAGCTTATAGGCAAATCCCAATACCCGCAAACCGTTTCCAGCCATCTGGTTATTTTCTGCCAGAATCTGCCCCCGTTGTTCCGGCGTTAGTTTACCCTGCTGAATCCGGGTGCAACGCTCTAAAATTAGCTCTGGTGAGCCTTTGGTAAACATAATATAGGATGTAATCGCTTCCCCATTTTGCGTCTGAGCGATCGCACTCATGCGCTTGCGTTCAGAGGAAAAGGGAAACTCGGCGACTCGGGGTAACTGTTGACGCAACGACTCTTCAAAAAAACCTGCCTTACCTGCCAAGGATAGCAGCGCCCCCTCGGTGGGATCACCCAAGATCGTCCATTCTTGCTTTTCCTGCTGCAATCGGGCATCATTGCATACGACACAAGCGGTTAACAGGGTTTGCAAGTCGGGATAGTCTTCAACAGTAATCGCTGACTCCTGAATCCGGAATTCTCCAATCGGTGCATACCCTTCACCCGTCACCGCAAAGGTATCTCCAGGGGTGTGAACGAACTGGACAACCATTTTATTTTGGGTGAGGGTACCCGTTTTGTCGGAACATATTGTTGTCACAGAACCCAGGGTTTCCACCGCTGGTAGCTTACGAATCAAGGCGTGGCGGCGCACCATCCGCTGTGTGCCGATCGCCAGGGTAACGGTAACCACAGCAGGTAAACCTTCCGGGACAACTGCCACTGCCATACTTAAGGATACTTCTAAAAGTTCTTCAAACAGTCCCAACCCCCGGTTCAGCATACCGCCAACAACAACCAAGGCGACTAAGATTAGGGAACCACTGACTAAGACATTTCCCAACTGAGACATCCGCTGCTGTAGCGGCGTGGCTTCCGTTTCCACCGATTGCAGCATTGTGGCAATTCGCCCTAATTCCGTCTGCATCCCGGTGTTAGTCACCAGTACCTTGGCTCGTCCCTGAATGACTTCGGTTCCCTGAAATACCAGGGTTATGCGATCGCCTAAGGGGGCGTCTTCACTCAGTTGCGCGTCGGGTTGCTTGTGTACCGCCTCGGCTTCCCCGGTTAGGGCAGATTCGCGGATTTGCAGGTTTTGTGCCTCAATTAGGCGACCATCAGCCGAGACTTGTACCCCAGCTTCTAATAGCATGACATCTCCCGGCACCAATTCCTTACCGGAAATTTCCATCAGTTTCCCGTCTCGCAGCACCCGCACTTTGGGGGAAGAAAGGCGTTTGAGGGCGGCGAGGGCTTTTTCAGCACGGCTTTCTTGCAGATAGCCCAACAAACCATTTAAAATCACGATCGCAAAAATCGCGATCGCGTCTTTGGGAAATACCCCATTGCCTAAATCCAGGATTGCTGACACGATGGCTACGGCAATCAGCATCACTAACATGATATTGGTGAACTGATCCCATAAGATTGCTAGGGGACTACGCCCCCCTGTTTCTGTTAATTCATTTAACCCATACTGCTGCTGTCTCTGGCTAATTTGTGCGGGGGTTAAACCCCTGTCAGGGTCACTTTCTAGATGTTCTAGTGCTTGCTCAATATCCAGGGTATGCCAGGGTTGAGTGGTATCGGGAAGAGGACTTGAAGATGCAGATGAGGGTGTAGTAAATGACATAGTTGGCGGTGATTAGTCTAAGCGGAAAACGTTGCGGAATAAACCTAACTAAAAAATGAGACACCTAAAATCCGCCCTTGGGGGGAATTTTTAACTTAGCGCTCTCGATGAGTTGTTTTGCCAGATACCTGACGTTGACTAGCTTTTATTCAGAAAAAATCCTCGATCACTCTATTGTTTTTATCCAATTCTATTATCCACTATTTTTTCAAAATGAAATAGGCAGTAAATGAGTACTTTGCCAGAGGACATAAGCAATAAAAGCAAAAGCTAGAGTCACTAGAGCGGTTAATCCATATCCCACACACATCAGTAAACCATCTTGCTCTAAAGTAGCAACAACCAATAATAAAATGGCAGCAGTTGGCATCGGATTCGTGAACGGAAACGGTAAGATAAGTAGTAGGGTTAGCCAAGACATACAACACCCATTCCAGCGCCAGACTTTAGGACTTTCCGCCACAGTTAGCCAACGAGGGCGCACAATTTTTTCCAGCACCCTCATCACTCGCTTCAAATTTTTGAGCAGTTTTAAACTCAAACTAGGGGGGAATCGGAAGTTGGCTACTTTTCGCGGTAACCACGGTTTTCGCCGTCCTAAAGCCATTTGTACAGATAACACTAAGCAGCCTAATCCTAATACACTTGATGCTCCAGGAGGCATGGGAAACAAAAAGGGTAAAACTAATAAGCCAATGACTAAGCTGAATCCTCGCTCAGAGGTTTCTGTGAGAATATCTCTGAGCGTTAGGGGTTGATGGGTTAATCGGCTGAGTAGGGATTCAATATCTTGAGTAAATTTTAGGTGCATTTGTTATTGGTCATTGGTCATTCGTCATTTGTCATTTGTCAAGTCGGTGCTAAACCATACAACCAAATAATCAGCATCGGCGTTATTACCGTCAGCAGCAAATTGAGAGGCGCACCAATTCGAGTGAAATCCAGAAACTTATAGCCACCGGGTCCATAAACCATTGTATTCGTCTGGTAGCCAATTGGAGTCAGGTAGCTGTTAGAAGCGGCAAAGGTGACAGCAAACATAAAGGCAAGGGGATTAAGATGCAGCGTTGTGGCAACGTTTGCGGCAATGGGTATCATCAGAATTACGGCAGCATTATTGGAAAGGAGTTCGGTGAGTATGGACGTAGCTAAGTAGAAGAACATTAAAATCCAGTAACCCGAAAGATTCCCACCCATAGCAACTAAATGGCTAGCTAACCATTCGGTTGCTCCCGATTTATCCATGGCGATACCGAGGGGAAAAAGTCCAGCTAACAGGAAGATAATATCCCAGCGCACGGCATTATACATCTCTCCTGGTTTCAGACAGCCTGTTACAATCATCAAAATAACTCCGGCTAATGCCGTTACTAAGATAGGTACCCAATCAAAGGCAGCAATAACCACAACACCCAGCACAATCGCCAGGGCAATTCCTAGCTTATCTTGGCGGAGGGTTTCGGTATCTCGCTGTTCAATGACCAGTAAATCGCGACTGGTTTGTAATCCGATTAAACTTTGCTTGGGACCTTGGACTAAAAGCAAATCGCCAAACCGTAAGGGAATTTGACCGATTCGTTCTCGCAGCAGTTCTTCTCCTCGCCGAATTGCTAATACAGTAACATTATAGCGTTGGCGAAACCGTAATTCTTTCAGCGTCGAACCAACAAGATTGGCGTTCGATAGAATCAAGACTTCCGCCACGCCTTCTTCCGCTGAACTGAGTTCAGTTTCCCCAAACGCTTTCCCGCCAAACTGAACCTCTGGCAGGATATCTAGTCCCCGTTTGGTTCTAATGTTTAATAAATCCTCTCGACTACCCCGCACGAGTAAAATATCACCGACGGCTAAGGTTTTATCAGCCAAGGGTTGAGGGAAGTGGATGTCATTACGAATGATTTCCAGTACGTCTAAATCGAACGTCCGCTGAATTTTACTGGAACGCAGCGTTTCTCCGACTAAACTTGATCGCGGGGTGACCACAACTTCGCTAACATAATCATTAAGACCGTAATCTTGGGCAACTAAATCGCTGCTGGACGGTTTGCGATCGGGCAGAAGTCGGGGTGCGGCGAGAGTCAGGTAGAGTAATCCAACCATAAAGGTAATAATACCCAAAGGAGTAAACTGAAATAATCCGAATTCGCCATACCCTAATTCCTTAGATATACCACTTGCCACAATATTAGTGGAGGTGCCAATTAAGGTAATCATTCCCCCTAACACCGTGGCATAAGATAGGGGAATGAGCAGTTTAGACACGGAGATATTTTGCTTTTTACCCCAATCTTCCACAATGGGTAAAAAGACAGCGACAACCGCCGTATTGTTGATAAAGGCAGTAATTGAACCGACAATCGCCCCCATGACAAAAATTTGTTGTCGAGGATTTTTTCCGCCCCATTTAATCAGCACGTCTCTAACCACTTGAATCACACCCGTGCGTCCAATTCCTTCACTCAGGATAAACATTGCCATTACTGTAATGGTAGCCGAGTTACTAAAGCCAGAGATTCCTTCTTCCGGGGTAACTAATCCCAACAGCATTAAGACAACGGCAATAAGCAGAGCGGTGACATCGACAGGAAACCATTCGGCAATAAACGCAATTAAAGCGAGAATTAAAATGCCAAGGGTGAGGGCAATTTGCATAGATTATTTACAAGTAAATTTGGAATTAGAAGAAAAAGCGAATCGTAATATATAAAGCTGCCGTTACGAGTTGTATCACCATTACAGGTACGCCGTAACCCAAAAAGGTTTTAAACGAAATCCGGCGTCCATGGAGTTCAGAAATACCCGCCGCTACGATATTGGAAGAAGCGCCAACGAGTGTGCCATTCCCTCCCAAGGTAGCCCCAAACATCATGGCATAGAAAAGAGGTAATACTTCTGGGGGAAATTGACCCTCAAAGGTTGGAGATAGGACATCTGCTCCCACAGAACCCACGTTAACCAGATACTGTTTAAGCAGTGGCACCATTGCCACAACTAGAGGAATATTGGGAACAACACTGGAGAGTAAACCAACTAAGAAAAGTAGCAAGAGTGAACCGAGGAAAATATTTCGTCCCAATAGTACGGCTAGGAGTCTGGATAAACCGCTGACGATACCCGTTTTTTCCAGTCCACCAATAATCACAAAAATAGACATAAAAAATAGCAAGGTACTCCAGTCTACATCCCGTAAGATGTTGTTAACGGTATCAATCTTGCTATGGTGAGCCAACAGTAACGCTAACGCTGCTCCCATCAAAGCGACAGCCGCTGGGGAAATTGGAATAGGCAGAGATTCTCCTACGACAAAAAACACCAGCACAAACGCCATGATAAACCCCCCAGCGATTAAAACTCTAGGATGATTGATTTTAGGTTGGGGCAGTTGATTCAAATTATCCAGCTTTTTATGCCAAGTTTTTGGGAATAAAAAGGGCAGCATGACGACAATCACGGCAACAGCAATGACCCCCCCTAAACTCAACTGAACCAAGTAGTCGGTAAAGCTGATATTGACGGCATCCCCGACAATAAATGTTGCCGGATCACCGACAAGTGTAAGTAATCCAGCACTATTAGCCACCAGCACCATTAAAATTAGTAATGGCACGAAGTTTACCCCAAGTTCCTGCGCCAAGGGTGGCACTAAAGGGGCTAATAACATTACCGTTGTCGCATTCGGCAACATGGCACAAATCGGGGTAGTAATGGCAACGATTCCCAGCAGAAGTCGCTTTCCTTCTCCTCCCGCTAATACCACCATTTGTGTAGCCAAGTAGTCAAACACTTTAGTGGGTTCAAATGCCCGGACTAGAACCATTACGCCAAAGAATAAAGCCAGGGTAGCATAACTCTGACTGATGTAGTCAACGGCTTCGTTCAGCGTCATAACGTGGACAAAAATTAGCAGTAATGCCCCCAAAAAAGCCGCAATTGTTAGATGCATCCATTCGGTCATAACCAAGAGAATGACACCCACAAACGTTGAAAATGCAATAATCTGAGACCAAGTTTCCATAAATTCCCTGATGATTGAAGTGGATAAGGGGAAGATGTTCAACGAACAGTAAAAAGTACCCAAAGGATAAAGGGGGTAACAAAAGCAGATTGGGTAGAAAAAACAACCCCATGCCTATAACCTAGGTCTAGTTATAGCAGTTAGTAGAGACTGCTAAGAAAAGTCTCTACCAAAGGGCTAATTGGGTTGCTTTTGTTACATTATTGTGGGCATTCTTGCATCGATTTGGAGTACTAGACTGGTGTTTTAGTCAGTGATATCCTCTCGTCACCGTATACCAATTACACCCGGAACAAATTGCCGCAAAACTGAACTGAAACGACATGGACAACGCCTCAACTTCAAAAAGCAGGTACAAAAAACTGAGCAGTACCAGCGCCTGAAACTGATGAAATCGAGACATTCCTAAAAATGCTGATTCTTCAGTCTCCTCCCAATGCCTACGGAGTTAGCTGACGGGCTAGGACTGAGAGTTGTCCCTCTCGACTCGGGTTTCGAGTGTGAGATATGCCCCAAAAGTTGGTTCCCCCGCTCCAGCTTCACCTTGTCACTGAAACAGATTTCTTGGTGAAGTCTTGGATTAAGCTGACTTACTCTACTTAACCTTTTATTATATTGCTGTGGGCAAAAAAAGTCAATAGAGTTTGTTCACATTCCAGGAAAGAGAATCAAACTCATCAAAAACCTTGCACCGCTATCAGGAAAAATTTACCCTTGCTCCCCCAGCTTTCCCAGCTTCCCCAGCTTCCCCTGCTCCCTAAGCTGTAATGCATTTAAATTGGGTATTAGTAGCGAGCAAGATGCAAAGCCTGCGGCATGGCTTCGCTAAAGCCTGCGGCATGGCTTCGCTAAACGCACTACAAGGATTGTGCCATTATTGATATTAAGGTTTAAATGCCGAACAGCTTACCCCCCACAAAACTTATTCAGCAGACTCTATTTGGGTTGCCGAGGAAAGGTTACGATACTTTGGACTGAGTAAACCATCGATAAACGGCTAAACTGATACAATAACCAATGCCAATACTGAGAAGAACACTCAATGATGCCCCTAGCCAAGAACTCGCGATTGAGGGTTCAGGTTTACCTTGATCCAGACGGTGAGAAACTGTGGCGGTGATGGGGGCTTCAATAATTTGACCGACGCCAATCGCCGCACCCACACCTGCTAAGATTTGCCCCAGTTTCGCTTGTTGTTGATTCTGCTGATTTTGATGGGCGGCTTCATCAATGCTAACTTGGGTTTGTACACTCAGCATGAGTTTTTCATAGAGTTGAATACCGGGACTGAGAAAACCAATATTCGCTTCCATTTGTTCCCGGTAAAAACTAATCTCTTGCTCGAATTCTGTGAAGAATTGCGGTGGGATCTGTCCGGTTTGCTGTTGAATTTGTCGGAGACATTCTTGATAATTCTTTAAGTTGACGCCAACGGTTTTAGATTGGTCTTGCAGGAAGGAGAGCTTTTTATAATAGTCCAGAGAGTCTTGGGGTAGCTTTTTCAGGGATTGACTATCCCATTTTTGTTGATTGTAATCCTCGGTGAGTCGTTCGATAGCTTCGTACTGTTGACTGAGGATCTTTTTTAAGATAATGCTTTGGGAATGGAAGAAGTGAATTTTATGATAACTGAGTAGCATATCTTGGCAGATGCGATACACTTTATCCGCTTGCTGCTCAATGGTTGGGTCTTGATAGAGGAAAACACAGCTTAGATGGATAGATTCGATAGCATAGTTATTAAATTTTTGGATAGTAACGGGTTTGGCGTAAATACAAAATGGGCTGTTTAAAAATTCCTCAACTCTCAGGTTATTTGGGTCAATGGGTGTGCCATAGTAGTGACTGAGACAATTGGCGGCGATTTGGGGAATATCGCTAGGGGAATAGTAGGAATTGGGTAAAATTCCGCCCAGGATGACGGTTTGTCCGAGTTCTAGAGGTAAGTTGGCAATATGTTCACCTAGATTCGCAAAGATGGGTAGGGCTTGTTCTTGGTGAATTGAGGGAACGTAGCTGGTGAAGCGCAGCAGGTAGGTGTCATTGAGGCGACGTGCAACTAGGCGACTGTGAATAATTCCTGTTTCTAAATACAGTCGGTCATTATTGGGTTTTTGGCATTCTGGCGGAACAGTGGTGAAATCAAGGACGTTTCCAGAGGGGGCTAATTCTTGTTCAATGGGGATGAGTTGAACGAAATCTGATGCCCGTTTATTGGTGCTGCTGGTGAGGTGGGTGGAGAGGTTTTGTAGGTTTTCTTGGAAGAATTGCCGCCGCTTGTCTGTGGTTTCTGGGCGTTCGTTGAGGCTATTTCGCAGCACGTAATGATAGAGGTGCAGCGTGGGGGATAAAAGTTTAATTGTGGTACTGGTTTGGGTGGGATTCATGGTTAAACTTGTTGCCCTCAGACTTAAGGTCTGGGATTATATAAATGGAGCCTGCTGATACAATTTATGAATAATTCATAGGACTTGCGAAAAAGCTTTATCTGTGGTGGCGTGACCAACTAAAATAGGACTTTGTTTGTAGTGAGAACTTTAGTTCTCTAACGCCTAGCTGGAGAGGGCTAAAGTTCCCTCACTACGAACCCAATCTATTCCACCATTTTAGCTATGTTAGTCCAGTAGTGGCGTGACCAACTAAAATAGGACTTTGTTTGTAGTGAGAACTTTAGTTCTCTAACGCCTAGCTGGAGAGGGCTAAAGCCCTCACTACGAACCCAATCTATTGCACCATTTTAGCTGAGTCACGGCAGTAGCGTAACGCACCGTAACCAATACATAAGGTGTGGCTGCGTAAGTCCTGATTCAGATAGTTTAACCCCGCACAGGTGGGTTGGCTTTGGGTAACTGTGATTTCTAATTGTCCAGTATCGGATGTCAGTTGGCAGCATTTTGATTTCCTGGTTTACTTTGACCTTGTACCGGGGGATTATTGCGCTGATTGGTTTGATTTAACTGTTGAGTTGCCCAGTTTTGCAAATATTGACAGATATCACGCGCTTCGTTTATCAGTATTCTATTGGTTTCAGTCGGTGCATCAGCTTCTTCACCGGGGTCTCCTGTTTTTTTGACGACCTTTTGGATATCGTCAATACCTAACCTATTGTAGATACGTAACAGCCATTTTTTTAAATTTTCATGACCAGGACTGTAGCAAAAATGTCCTATCTTAATTGCCATTATCGACGGATTCAAACGGTCTTCCTCTGGTAACTGGGTGAAGTATCTGGCAATAGCAACACGAGTGTTGGTCGTTAGTTTTTCCTCCAGTTCAGTAGTTGAATTTTCTAGCATTTGACCAAAAGCTTGACAAATTAGGATATGTTCCTTATTCATGTTCTAACATCCTGTCAGTATAAACGCCGCCCAATAGTAAGGATTCTCAAAGGGGATGCCTTCTAGGGAATAGAGTGCTGCATCCAAACGAATTCTTTCTGTGATCTCTAGTTTACTCAAATCCCAAGTGTTTGCTCGTTCTATCAATTCATCAGCGGTGCAGCGACGCAGCCAGTTCTGGGCATTTTTCAGGGCGATGGCTTTATTCCCGGTTTGTTCGAGTTGGCGATAGAACTCATCAAAAATAAAGGCGGTGGCGATAGAGTTAACTTTCCACTGACTACCGATAACGGCTTTTGCACCTGCTAGCAAAAAGCCAGTGGGAAGTCCTAAATATTCTTCCAGGGGTTGAAAGGCGTCCACAACACCTGTGCAGCAGGCGGAAAGGGTGACTAAATCGGCTTGGGGGATATGCAGGTCGGCGAAAATGGTATTGAGGGTGAGATTCTCCTCGCTGTTTTCCGATAACATCAGATAGGAGTCGAGGGGATTCTGGAAATTGTATTCGGCATGACCTGAAAAATGGAAGCAATGGGTATCAGTTGCGGAGTGTAAAATTTCAGCTTTTGAGGCTTGTTTGCCGGGAAAAATTTTCCGGTGAATAAATTTTTGGCGTTGGCGGATACTTGCCATTTCCGCTTTGGCAAAGATTAAATCTTTGTCTTGGGTGGGATTTTCTATGCCAATTAAGGAATCACGAGAACGTTGGCGGTTTTGGCATATTTTCCAGGTTTGGAGGTTGGGAAAATAACTGACGGCAAAGCGCTCAATGAGTCGCTGGTGGTCATTTAACCACAAGGCATGAAGGGGGAAAAGGTGTAAGTATTTATGAGGGACAATGATTAAGTGCTGAATCTGAGCGGGAATGTGGGAAAGTAAGGTTGACAAGTTGAGGGAATCGGAAATTTGATTGATTTGCTCAGAGAGGGTTTGGATGGTTGCGTCAATGTCTTCCTTTGTCTTTGATGGTGTTTTCGTCGTAATGCCGGATACCCAAGCTTGAGCGAGTGCGGCGATTGACTTGGGGTTAAGTTTTACTGGAATATATTCAGGAGAGTTAGCTCCAGGTAGAATTAATAATGTTAGGAGCTTGTTGGCAGTGAAGAAGAATTCCAGAATGGCTGTATCGGTTGGGAGTACCGACTGAATTTGTCGGAAGGATAGAGGGGATACTTTTGTCTTGGCAATAAACTCAGGTTCGATAACAGCGACTTGAGCATAGAGGGTTTCTAAGGCTTTTTTGGCGTCTTGCCAGCGAATCTCTAGTTGTTTGAGTTGCTGCTCGTCTACGTTCTGATTAATTCCGTTCGTGTAGTCCTGTAATTGTTTCTTTTCAGTTACTTTTGCCTGATTGATTTGTGCCGATAGTTCTGGTGTCACTGTATTCGGCAAGGGGGCATAGTGTTGGGCGATTCGCTCGACTAGATATCGATTCCGAAAAAGTTCTATATAGAAAAATACCCGGTTTAAGTCACCTGTTTTAATTGAGAAATCAACAATCCGTTGATAGATGTCTAAGTAGGAGTTTAGTAAAGAACGTCGGGTGATAATATCTCGACCTTCTTGCAGTTTATCTAAGCAGGCAATGATGCGATGGTAACAGAATTTTGCCTTTTGGGGGTTATTAGTAGAAAAATAGCGATCAACGGTGTCTTTAACTCGCGTTTCTTGCAGAAAGAGAAGTAAGTCATCCTCGATTTGTTGAGCTTGTGATTGCGTAAGAGCCGTGATTTTCGGTAGGAGTTCAGTAACAAGCGAACGGGTGTAAGGATAAAGAGTGTGATGGTGCAGCAAATCTCTGAGTCCTGCAATAGCTTTTGGATTGCCAATACCGATTTTCTCTAGGATAGCGGCGGCTTGTTTGCGAACGGGCATCTTCCGGGTGATACCTAATAGTTCGATGAGTGCCTCAATTGCCTTTGGGTTGTCTGTGCCGATTCTCTCCAGGCTTACAGCGGCTCGCCTGCGGGTGAACTCATCCTGAGTCCTATCTAGCAGTTCGATTAGTGCCTCAATTGCCTTTGGGTTGCCTGGGTCGATTTTCTCTAGGCTTACAGCGGCTCGCCTGCGGGTGAACTCATCCTGAGTCCTATCTAGCAGTTCGATGAGTGCCTCAATTGCCTTTGGGTTGCCTGGGTCGATTTTCCCTAGGCTTTCAGCAGCTCGCCAGCGGGTCAATTCATCCTGAGTTGTCTGTAGTAGTTGTATGAGTGCCTCTATTACCTTTGGGTTGCCTGGGTCGATTGTCTCTAGGCTTTCAGCAGCTTGCCAGCGGGTTTCCTCATCCTGAGTCCTATCTAGCAGTTCGATGAGTGCCTCAATTACCTTTGGGTTACCTGTGCCAATCTTCTCTAAGCTTTCAGCAGCTCGCCAGCGGATGGATTCATCCTGAGTCCTATCTAGCAGTTCGATGAGTGCCTCAATTGCCTTTGGGTTGCCTGGGTCGATTGTCTCTAGGCTTACAGCAGCTTGCCAGCGGGTTTCCTCATCCTGAGTCCTATCTAGCAGTTGTATGAGTGCCTCAATTACCTTTGCGTTGCCTGTGCCGATTGTCTCTAGGCTTTCAGCAGCTCGCCTGCGGGTTTCCTCATCCTGAGTCCTATCTAGCAGTTGTATGAGTGCCTCAATTGCCTTTGGATTGCCTGGGTCGATTGTCTCTAGGCTTTCAGCAGCTCGCCTGCGGGTTTCCTCATCCTGAGTCCTATCTAGCAGTTGGATGAGTGCCTCAATTGCCTTTGGGTTGCCTGGGTCGATTTTCTCTAGGCTGACAGCAGCTCGCCTGCGGGTTTCCTCATCCTGAGTCCTGTTTAGCAGTTCGATGAGTGCCTCAATTACCTTTGCGTTGCCTGTGCCGATTGTCTCTAGGCTGACAGCAGCTCGCCAGCGGGTTTCCTCATCCTGAGTCCTATCTAGCAGTTGTATGAGTGCCTCAATTGCCTTTGGATTGCCTGTACCAATGTTCTCTAAGCTGACAGCGGCTTGCCTGCGGGTTTCCTCATTCTGAGTCCTGTCTAGCACTTGGATGAGTGCCTCAATCGCCTTTGGGTTGCCTGTACCAATGTTCTCTAAGCTGACAGCGGCTTGCCTGCGGGTTTCCTCATTCTGAGTCCTGTCTAGCACTTGGATGAGTGCCTCAATCGCCTTTGGGTTACCTGTGCCAATTTTCCCTAGGCTTTCGGCGGCGTGGCTGCGGGTGGATTCATCCTGAGTTGTGTCCAGCAGTTGTATGAGTGCCGCAATCGCCTTTGGGTTGCCTGGGTCGATTGTCTCTAGGCTTTCGGCGGCGTGGCTGCGGGTTTCCTCATCCTGAGTTGTGTCCAGCACTTGTATGAGTGCCGCAATCGCCTTTGGGTTGCCTGGGTCGATTTTCCCTAGGCTTTCGGCGGCGTGGCTGCGGGTTTCCTCATCCTGAGTTGTGTCCAGCACTTGTATGAGTGCCGCAATCGCCTTTGGGTTGCCTGGGTCGATTTTCCCTAGGCTTTCGGCGGCGTGGCTGCGGGTGGATTCATCCTGAGTTGTGTCCAGCACTTGTATGAGTGCCGCAATCGCCTTTGGGTTGCCTGGGTCGATTTTCCCTAGGCTTTCGGCGGCGTGGCTGCGGGTGGATTCATCCTGAGTTGTGTCCAGCAGTTGTATGAGTGCCTCAATTGCCTTTGGGTTGCCCGTGCCGATTTTCCCCAGGCTTAATGCAGCTTGCCTGCGGGTGGACTCAGGATGAGTCCTGTCCAGCACTTGTATGAGTGCCTCAATTGCCTTTGGGTTGCCCGTGCCGATTTTCCCCAGGCTTAATGCAGCTTGCCTGCGGGTGGACTCAGGATGAGTCCTGTCCAGCACTTGTATGAGTGCCGCAATTACCTTTGGGTTGCCTGTGCCGATTTTCCCTAGGCTTAATGCAGTTAACCTGCGGGTGGATTCATCCTGAGTTGTGTCCAGCAGTTGTATGAGTGCCTCAATTGCCTTTGGGTTGCCCGTGCCGATTTTCCATATCCTGATGACGGCTCGCCTGCGGGTGGACTCATCTTGAGCCGTGTATAGCAGTTCTATTAGCTCCTCGATCTGATTATGTTTCATCTCACGTTCAAGAGTTGTCCAATGAGCCTATCAACCTTTAACGATGATGGATTGGGGTTTACAGGTAACACCGTGGGCAATTTCAGTATCTTCAGCCTGCTAGAACTTATTCTCTATAGGCGTTAGGCTAATTATAGCTTTGGCAAAGGCGTTGAGTATAGACTGGGACAACTGAGCCTTACATTTCACCCTTGTCCAGACGCCTGGGAAAATTAGGCAGGAGTTAACAAGTATGAGCAAATACGAAACTTGGTTTAATCAAGGTGTGACACTCCAAGATGAGAAAAACTATACAGAGGCACTCACCTGCTTCCAAAACGCGATTGATATTAAACCTGACTTTATTCCCGCCTGGGTATACAAAGGAATCTGTCTAGAGCGATTGAAACGGTACGAAGCCGCGATTGACTGTTACAACAAAGCGATTCAAATTAATCCCGATGTTGCTGACCTTTGGTACAACAAAGGTACAACCTACTGTACAATGAAGCGCTACAACGACGCGCTATCCTGCTTTGAGCGAGTTCTGGACATTGAACCTGATAATGCAATGGCTCAGACAAGCCGTTCATTCATTCTCGCCACTCCAGAGATTTTTAAAATAAACCCATTACGCTCTAATCCTAATGATGGGAATACAGATGAAAGTAGTGAGGAGGTTGAGATTCCCATAGAGCGAGAAATTGGTCGCCAAATCAGCACATCTTTATCGCAGAGTAGTGAGAATGAGTTGATGCAAGAATGAGTCGGCTAAGTCGGTGGACACAATTAGGGGCTGCTGAATAAGTCTTGTGGTGGGGGAAGAGAGCAGGGGAAGCAATGTAGAGACGCGCCATGGCGCGTCTGGGAGCTGGGGGAGCTGGGGTATGAAAGGGTTTTACCTTATGTCCTTGAAGATGAGCCAATGTCCATGCTACTCAAAGCCTTGATGTAGCGAGCAAGATGCTTGATGTAGCGAGCAAGATGCTTGATGTAGCGAGCAAGATGCTTGATGTAGCGAGCAAGATGCTCGCACTACAAGGATTGCGCCATTATTGATATTAAGGTTTAAATGCCGAACAATCCAGGCATTTTTCATTCTGGTTTTCTTTTCGACTCAAGGATGCCAATTGCTGTTCAAGTTCGGTGATGCGATCGCGTAACACCTGCCAATAGCACTTGATCGGGTCGTCGTTTAAGGTTCTGCTACTATCAGATTAGTCCATTTTCACAAGTTAGGCGAGATAAAAAATGAATAATTGGCAAGAACAGATTGAGATAAACCCCAAGGTTTGTCATGGAAAACCTTGTATTAAAGGAACTCGCATTATGGTTTCAGTCATTCTGGATAATCTGGCAGAAGGATTAACACTAGAAGAGATTGTCGAAGACTATCCGCCGTTGACTATAGACAACGTGCGCTCTGCGATCGCTTAAGCTGTCATGCATTTAAATTGGGTATTAGTAGCGAGCAAGATGCTTGATGTAGCGAGCAAGATGCTTGATGTAGCGAGCAAGATGCTCGCACTACGGCAAGGATTGCGCCATTATTGATATTAAGGTTTAAATGCCGAACAATCCAGGTATTTTTCATCCTGGTTTTCTTTTCGACTCTAAGGATGCCAATTGCTGTTCGAGTTCGGTGATGCGATCGCGTAACGCCCGTAGCGCGGCGGCTTGTGTATCCGGTAGCTGTCCATGTTCTAGGGGATCAATGCGTTTGCCCGACTGACGTACAATTCGCCCCGGTACTCCCACCACGGTACAATCGGTGGGGACATCGCGCAACACGACTGAACCCGCCCCAATGCGAACATGATCGCCAATGTGGATATTCCCCAATATCTTGGCACCTGCACTCACCACCACATTCTTCCCTAATGTGGGATGGCGTTTGCCCGTTTCTTTACCGGTTCCGCCCAGGGTTGCGCCTTGGTAAATCAAACAGTAATCGCCAACAATCGCGGTTTCACCAATCACCACACCCATGCCATGATCAATAAACACACCCTTACCCATCACCGCCCCTGGATGAATTTCGATTCCGGTGAAGAATCGCGCCAGTTGAGACAGGAAGCGGGGAAGGAATGGTACTCGCTGACGATGCAGCCAATGGGCGAGGCGATGGCTGATCAGCGCCTGGAAGCCGGGATAGCAAACCAATACCTCGAACCGATTCCGGGCTGCTGGATCACGTTCAAAGATAATCTGAAAGTCGGTTAAGAGGGTGCGCCAGCCTTGCTTGATCACCTGAAACGGTGTTCTGACTCTAGGGATTTTATCGGTGTCGCCTCGTTCTAATTCCCTATCATCTATAGGTGGCTGACAATGGGTTATCCAATTATGCCTTCTGCCTTCTGCTACTGGGGTGGTAAGCTGCGATCGCGTTGTTGAGTAATTAGTCGTGGACTGTAGCATTGCATATCGCCCCTGAAACGAAGTTGATCTTTTTGAAGCTTATACCAGATGTTTGATGGCTAGGTTGCACATTAGCGACAGATTAGACTGGATTCGCTTATTAATGATGTACTCAACGCTCAACGTTCTTATTTTATCGGCATTTTCGCGGGCTGGGGGGATAAGGGTTCTCGTATTTTTTATCCCGGATGGCAAGATTTTCGGGTCGAGGTTCTAGTATTTGTGTACTCAGAATCTGACCCCAGCGACAATGTGAGGGATTGTTCCGGTAGGGGTGTTGGTGTCACTGCTGGTGGGGGTTGGAGGATTGGAACTCCTGGAGTTGAGGCTGTTTGATGAGATGGTGAAGCAGTCGCTTTCATCGCCGCCGAGTCAACGGATAGTGATTGTCGGGATAACGCAGGCGGATATCCAGGAGTTAGACCATTATCCGATAAGCGATCGCGTTTTGGCACAGGTACTCAGTCAGATTCTGGCGGAGAATCTGGTGGTAGTTGGGTTGGGTTTGTTTCGCGATGTTCCCGTTAATTATGGGGAAACCCGTAGAGACGTTCCGTTGGAACGTCTTCCGTTGGAACGTCTGACAATAATAAATGAGTCGGTAATTTGGCGGGTTTGGGACAATGGGATAGGGATAAGTGAATCGGTGCAGAAATGGTTTAGACGCGCTATAGTTCATTTACTACTTGTTTTTACTCTTGAGCGCTGAAGTTGCCCCAAGTACCCCAAAAAACAGAAGCCCAAGCGTAAAATTGGGTTCAAAAACTGTAGTTTTGGAAATAAAAGTTGCTTGAAAGGCTGCATCTCTCCTAGAATCTACAACCCAAGGAATATTTCTGATAGAATCAAAAGAAGAAATTTGCCGATAAACAGAATCACCGCCAGAATAAGTACCAACGGGTTGTCCGCTTGAAGAATCAATATCCTCTCCAAACCAACCCAGACCTGGTAATCCATCTAAGTCTTTCAGAACACTCAGAAATACTACATACTTACCTCCTGAAGTTAAACTCAGTCCCCCTGGACTGAAAGTAAACTTTTCTAAAGGAAAAGTCGAATCTTGAACAGTAGTTGATCGAGTTTCACTTTCAAAAAGAATAGAACCTATTGGTCTATTTCCGATATCATCCCACCTCATAACAAAAGCCCGGAAATCAATAACATCTAGTTCATTTCCAAATACGGGCGAAAAAGCGCCTGCTGGTGGGTCTGATAACAAGAAACTAAATTCAGTAAGGATATGATCAAAATCTGGAACCGTAAAGGTTTGACCATTTACCGTCAAGGGTGTAGACCCCAAAAAACTCCCTTCACCGAAGGGGCCAAAGGCTCTACGCCCACAATCAAATTTGCAAGTGTCAATTATTGTTAGCGCTTGTACTGGGTTGATGACACCTAGGGAAACAAGTGAAGCCCCAAGAATTGCAGTTGATAATTTATTGAACATTTTGGCTGTGAGTGTAAATAGATTTAGCTTGATTAGGCATTCCGATAGCAACGGTCTCAACTCAGTCCTATTCAATCCTACCTCCACATTACACTAGTACTTCCCATAAGGATTAACATGTTCAGGACTTACACAGCTACGCTGTATATAGCGTAGTTCCCTTGAAACGAACCAAGCGAGTGAGGTGGGATGTGATCGCACTCCACTTGCCAAAATCCCTCGCACTCCGCTTTTAAAACGACTCATAGAGTAGAATTCAACGTCTTGACCCTTCGACAAGACTTTGGACGTTCGGCGAGCGCTCACGCCGAAGTTCTGTCGAAGTTCAGCTCGTAGCTCAGGACATCGCTTACCTCGGCGGGAGCATATCAACGCAAGAGGAGACTAAACCCGCCCCGATGAGCAGTTGAAAGGACAAAGAGGATATAAAAGAGTAGAATCAACCTAGAGGAAATGGTTTAAGATGAAGACGTTTTTAATATATGCTTTAAGTTTCTCAGCATCACTCTTATCAGTCCAGAAAGCCTTGGGATTACCATTACCCCACATTAACCAGAATCAGTCCTATCGGGCTTTAAGACAAGAACTCATCCAGATAGGATGGCAACCTGCCACGTTTGAGCTGGAAAATGAATTTGGACCAGTCAGGAACCATATACACCAGGTAGAAGGATGGCACGAGCTAGAAGACTGCTCTGGAACGGGTCTGGGTTTTTGTAAGTTTATCTTTCAAGACGAGCAGGGTAATCAACTGAGCATTACCACGGTTAACAACGATTCTATTTTTCCAGCTTCAGAACGTTACCGCATTTATGGCTGGGATTATACGCCAGTTAAGTAAAAACAATTCCTTATAAGATAGGTTCCATGTAGTCAAGAATTTGGTTTAAGATTTCTTTTACTTTGTCCTTTGTCGCAGAATGCTGGTAAGCTGTTCGGCATTTAAACCTTAATATCAATAATGGCGAAATCCTTGTAGTGCGTTAAGCGAAGCCATGCCGCAGGCTTTGCATCTTGCTCGCTACCCATTCCCATACTCGCTACCCATTCCCATGCTCGCTACCCATTCCCATGCTCGCTACCCATTCCCATGCTCGCTACCCATTCCCAATTTAAATGCATGACAGCTTAATCCGTTGGGGCGGGTTTAGTGACATCAGGGTGAAAACTAAATGTTAATGGTAAAACCCGCCCCTACATTTTCTCCATCTCCCAGACGCGCCATGGCGCGTCTCTACAACCCCTGTTCCTCAACCCAATCTACACCAATGGGGGAAATCTAAAAAAAATCGATAGAAATGCAGACTCCGCAAAAAAATGCTAATTTAGATACAGAAATGCCATTCAAGGTAAAACGTTAGATTTAACCGATAAGCATTTTGAGTACAAATCTGTACTCAGTAAAAGCTCCGAATAAAATCAGCTCAATCCCTCACTACAATAGGCTTTGAGCGTGAGTACAAAAACTCTAACGCCCCACCCATTAAATACTTGCACCCCATCCCGAAAATACTAGAACCCCTACCCCCAAAGAAATTTGAAATGCCTCTGTAATCAGACTTTAGGGGGATGAGTACATAAGCAATTAATCTAATAAGTCTTAACCCCAGGCGAACCGAATACCCTTTTTCAACCGAGCTGCTATAAAAACAACTATCGCCGGAATTCAAGTATGAAGGATGCTCAATCAACTCCTTCATACTTAACTGTTTAAGTATTGGCGTTGGGTGTTAAGGGTGCATTTATCTTTTAATCAGACAATGCCGAAAGCCTACGACTCAAACAGTTACTGGATTGGCTACGCTGAGACGATTAGGCGATTCGAGGACACCGGAGGAGGAAGGATGTCATGAACACCAACAGTCTGAAGATGAAATCTGAATACGACTTGAAACGACATCAGGAACGACAAACGGGCAAAGAGCCTAAAGAATTCCTGAACGCGACTCGAACTGAAAATACATCCTCTGTCGCCAATCGGACTAAAATCCGCGTCGCTGTCGCCAGTAAAGGCGGTGGCTTGGTTAATCAACATTTCGGTCATGCTAAAGAATTCGAGATTTATGAAGTGAATCGCGATGAAGCCCATTGTATTGAGCGGCGTTCCGTAACTCCCTATTGCCAAGGCGGGTATGGCGAAGCCGATGTACTCGACAATATTCTGCAAACGCTTTCAGATTGCCAAGCTGTTCTCGTTTCTAAGATTGGTGCTTGTCCCAAGGAACAATTGCAAGCGCAGGGAATTGAGTGCGTTGAAGCCTACGATGTGATTGAAAATGTAGTGCTGGACTTTTATGAACAATATCAAATGTCGTAGGGGCGGGTTTTACCACTAACGTTTGACAAAAACCAATCCCTTGACTAAACCCGCCCTGATTCAAACATGGAGTATTTTGTATCTTTGGTTACGATTTTACAGGAATTTTAGCATCGGATTCGATTCCTAAACTGATGTTCTATAGGTAGATTTATGAGTGTAATTTATTTAGATAATAATGCCACCACCCGTGTAGACGAGGCTGTGCTGGAGGAGATGCTGCCTTATCTGAGTGAATATTATGGAAATCCCTCCAGCATGCACACGTTTGGTGGACAATTAGCCCGCAATATAGAGCAAGCACGAGAAAACGTTGCGGCATTATTGGGCGCTCAACCGACAGAAATTATCTTTACCAGTTGCGGTACGGAAGGAGACAATGCGGCGATTCGTGCGGCGTTGATTACCCAACCGGACAAGAAGCATATTGTTACTACGGCGGTGGAACATCCGGCGGTTTACACACTTTGCAAACGACTGGAAAAAGAAGGCTATCGGGTGACGTATCTCCCGGTTAATGGCAAAGGATTGATTGATCTCAAGGAATTGAAAGCCTCTCTCACCGACGACACGGCGCTGGTTTCGGTGATGTGCGCCAATAATGAAACGGGGACGATTTTCCCAATTGAACGGATTGGGCAAATTGTTAAAGAACGGGGCATTTTGTTCCACGTTGATGCGGTGCAGGCGGTGGGGAAAGTTCCCTTAAATATGAGCGAGAGTACTGTTGATTTTTTGGTTCTCTCCGGTCATAAACTTCATGCACCTAAGGGGATTGGCGTACTGTATGTTCGCAAAGGCGTGCGCTTTCGTCCCCTGTTAATTGGGGGTCATCAAGAACGAGGGCGTCGAGGGGGTACATCGAATGTTCCAGCCATTATTGGGCTGGGGAAAGCCGCAGAATTGGCAATCCAGCACGTTACGGAAGAAGTTACCCAGGTGAAGGAATTACGCGATCGCTTGGAACAAGGATTACTGAGTCAGATTCCGGATTGTCAACTGAATGGTCATCCGTCGATGCGGCTACCGAATACGACGAATATTGGCTTTAAGTATATCGAAGGCGAAGCCATTTTACTGTCCCTGGATCGGTTTGGGATTTGCGCCTCGTCGGGTTCGGCTTGCACGTCTGGATCATTAGAACCCTCTCATGTGCTGCGGGCGATGGGACTCCCTTACACGCTTCTCCATGGTTCGATTCGCTTTAGTTTGTCTCGATATACCACTTCAGCCGAAATCGATCGGGTGTTGGAAGTAATGCCAGCAATTGTAGAACGCTTGCGAACGATTTCCCCCTTCAAGAATGAAGCCGACGAAGAACAGGGTTGGCTTCAGACAGCCAGGGAGCAACAGGGGAGAGGGGTTATGGAGACAGTGAAATGAACAGGGTTTGTAGTGGAACGTTTGGAAGATGTGGGAGTTGTAGGGGCGGGTTTTACCACTAACGTTTGAAATGGTGCGTTACGCTTCGCTAACGCACCCTACACCCGCCCCGACTTTACGTAATGACGAATGACGAATGACAAATAACGGGAGAATAAGCCATGTGGGACTACACTGACAAAGTAATGGATTTGTTTCATAATCCTCACAATATGGGCGCGATCGCGACTCAAGATTGTACGACGACGGAAACGATCGCGGTTGGCGAAATTGGCAGTATTGTTTGTGGCGATGCGTTGCGCTTGTATCTGAGGATTGATAGCACAACAGATACCATTCTGGATGCCCGTTTTCAAACCTTTGGCTGTGCGAGTGCGATCGCGTCTTCCTCTGCATTAACAGATTTGATTAAGGGGATGACGGTTGATCAGGCTTTGCAACTGACAAATCGTGAGATTGCTAGCTATTTGGGGGGCTTACCTCAAGAGAAGATGCACTGTTCGGTTATGGGTCAAGAAGCCCTAGAAGCGGCAATCTCTGATTATAAAGGGATTCCGGTTAGACCGGAGGAAGAGGACGAAAGTCCCTTGGTGTGTAGTTGCTTTGGGGTTAGTTCCGCGAAGATTAAGCGACTGATTCGGGAAAATCACCTCACTAACGCCGAAGAAGTCACCAATTACATTAAAGCGGGTGGGGGGTGTGGATCATGTTTAGCAGAGATTGATGATCTGGTGATTGAGGTGACTCAAGAACAGGAGACATTAAATACAGCCGCGTCGCTATCCGCACCGATTCCTCAACCCGCCGTCGCGACAACGACTCCATCGACTTCCCCAGTCAAAGAGGAGACATCGCCACCTCCTGCTACCCTGACGAACTTGCAAAAAATTACCTTGATTCAGCAGGTTCTGGAAACGGAAATCCGTCCCACATTAGCCTATGATGGCGGGGATGTCGAGTTATACGATGTAGAAGGCGATCGCGTTAAGGTAATTCTCAAAGGATCGTGTGATGGCTGTCCCAGCGTAATGATTACCCTGAAGATGGCGATCGAAAAACGGCTGCAAGAACGAGTCTCTCCTAATCTTATGGTTGAAGCCGTGGTTTAACTTTAATGTGCAAATTTTGACTTTAGTTTCTGACTGAACAAGTTTTAACGTAACTCCGTTGTATAGGTAACCCTTGGTAAATCGCCAAGGGTATTTTTTTGAACGATAACAGGTTGGATTAATTCTACACGTAAGCAACATTTACCTTGATAAATATGAATTAAAAACAGTGTTAATTGTCACTATTTAACAATAACTAAAGATTTAAATAAATTGCAAACAAGTCATTAATCTATCGTTTACATAGAAAGATCAAGGGCTTGTTACAAACAGAAAAATAGCGAATCAAAACTAAATCAATAAAACTCTGATTATGTAGCGAAATACACTTTTACTTCTAGATTTAATTTCTATTATTAAATCATCAGGAAAACAAAAAACGTTGCCAGGATAAACGCTCAATTGTTTCTTGATGGACTTGAAGATTTCGGATAGTTGAACATACAATAATTCTCCGAATCAACTTCAATTAAATGTTAATGATGTAACCTCAAAAAAATTGATCCTAATGGAGGTCTGAAATGAGGAAGATTGCTATTTACGGTAAAGGTGGAATCGGTAAATCCACAACCACACAAAATACAGTGGCTGGACTTGTCGAACTCGGTCGCAAAGTCATGATCGTTGGTTGTGACCCCAAAGCAGATTCTACGCGCTTATTGCTCGGTGGTTTGCACCAAAAGAGTGTGTTAGATACTTTACGTGAAGAAGGCGACGACGTTGATCTCGACGAAATCCGTAAAGAAGGCTATGGCAAAACCCTCTGCGTAGAATCCGGTGGTCCAGAACCGGGCGTAGGCTGTGCGGGTCGAGGTATTATCACCTCAATTAGTATGCTCGAACAACTCGGCGCCTATGACGAAAGTGAAGGTCTTGATTATGCCTTCTACGACGTACTAGGTGACGTGGTTTGCGGCGGTTTCGCCATGCCAATTCGGGAAGGTAAAGCCCAAGAAATTTACATCGTTACCTCTGGCGAAATGATGGCAATGTATGCTGCTAATAATATTTGCCGAGGCATTCAAAAATACGCTGAATCTGGCGGTGTTCGTTTAGGCGGTTTGATTTGCAACAGCCGTAAGGTTGATCTGGAAGCTGAACTTATCGAAGCATTGGCTGAATCCCTCAGCACTCAGATGATCTATTTCTTGCCTCGCGACAATATGGTTCAACGGGCAGAATTGAACCGCAAGACGGTGATTGAATATGACTCCGATTGCGAGCAAGCCGGTCATTATCGCAGCTTAGCTAAAGCGATTGATGAGAACACCAATCATGTCGTTCCCACACCGATGAAGAATGACGAGTTGGAACAACTACTTGTTAAATTCGGTTTGTACGGCTAAAGATGCAGTGTGTTGCAGGTGGAAGGTTACAAACATTCTCACATCTTCCACCGCTGAAATACAAGCACAATTGTTTGGAGGCAACATCCCATGACTATCATGGTGAGAGCGATTATTCGACCGGAAAAGAGCGACGACGTTATGAAAGCGCTCTTGGACGCTGGTTATCCAGCCGTTACCAAAGTTGATGTCTTTGGTCGAGGCAAACAACGGGGATTGAAAATTGGTAATGTGCTTTATGATGAACTCCCCAAAGCGTTGTTAATGGTAGTGGTTCCCGATACCGAAAAAGAGTTTGTGATTCGGGCAATTCTCAGCAGCGCTCGCACGGGAGCCGAAGGAGCAGCAGGCGATGGCAAGATATTTGTCAGTCCTGTAGAAGAAGTCTACACCATCAGCTCCGGAAAAACCGATTCGAGTAAGAAAGAACCTGCGCTGGCTACGCGCTAAAAATGAGACCCATTTTGTATCCATTGTTCTTGTAGAAATCGTTAATAACGGTTTCTACAAGAGAACTCCCCGGTTTATGTTAGGAGGCACGAGAGTAAATCTCAGTGTTTAAGGTTATGAAAGAAGTTCTGGCTGTCATCAGGATGAACAAAATTAACCAGACGAAAGCCGCCTTAAGTAAAGCTGGTTTTCCGTCCGTGACAGCGGTGAAAGTAGTCGGTCGAGGCAGGCAAGCCGTGGACTTTCAGTTAGCGAAAGCCATTAATGAAAATCCCCAAGATAGCAGTGATTTGCTGCCCCTTCTGGCTCAAGGACACCGTTTAATTCCCAAACGGATGCTCAGTTTGGTGGTTCCCGATGACAACGTTCAGCAAGTGGTTGACGCCCTGATTCAAGCCAATCAGACCAGCAACCCAGGAGATGGAAAAATCTTTGTTCTGCCCGTTGAGGATAGCGTCCGCGTTAGCAGCGGCGAAACAGGAGCCGTCGCGGTTGATGAAATGACGGGTTAAGGTTTCCCCGCGAAATGTAGGGGCGGGTTTTACTTGGTACACATCGATAACTTGACTAAATCCGCCCTTCTAGGAAAGTAATTAAGACAGGAGAAAACGATTATGACTCCCCATGATTCAGATACCTTAAAATTAGAAAAGGCGACGTATGAAGTAGACCCGAAAGACGTTACCAAAGAGATGGTATCGCCCTACCCAGCCAAAGTTGCCAGAAAACGGGCAAAGCATATCGTGATGCGGGACCCGTCCATCGAAGGACAGGAAATTCAGGCGAATGTGCGAACCGTTCCTGGCATTCTCAACACCAGACACTGTGCCTTTGCCGGATGTAAAGGGGTGGTTGTTGGTCCCTTTGGTGATGTGCTGCACATTGTTCACGGACCAGTGGGCTGTTCTTACTACACCTGGATGACGCGACGCAATCAGTATCGTAGCCGTGAAGATGGCAAGAATTACATGAGCTACTGTGTCACCACCGACATGCAGGACTCTGATATTGTCTTCGGCGGTGTGAAAAAGCTGCGTCAAGCCGTTCAGGAAGGCTATGACATCTTCAAGCCCAATGCGATTACCATCACAGCTACCTGTCCAGTAGGGTTAATTGGTGACGATATCCAAACCGTTGCCAAAGAAATGACTGAAGAACTCGGCATTTCAGTGGTCGCATTTAACTGCGAAGGATACAAAGGCGTTTCCCAGTCTGCGGGTCACCACATCGCCAACAATGGCTTCTTTAAAAATTGGGTGGGTGAAGGCGAAGCAACAGACGAAGAAATTGAAGGCTTCACCGTCAACCTTTTGGGTGAGTACAACATTGGCGGCGATTCCTATGAAATTGAGCGGGTGCTTGAGAAGTGTGGGATTAATGTGATTGCTACATTCAGTGGTGATGGCACTTACGATGCAGCGACGAAAGCCCATTTAGCTAAGTTGAACTTGGTCATGTGTCACCGCTCAATTAACTACATGGCGGAGATGATGGAGACCAAGTTTGGGGTTCCTTGGACAAAGGTCAGCTTCATCGGCGTTCAAGCGTTTGCCAAGTCCTTGCGTAAGGTTGCTCGATTCTTTAATGATGAGGCACTTACCCAGCGCATTGAAGAGGTGATTGCTGAAGAAGTGGCTGCCGCAGAAGCGGAAATTGCCCCGATTCGGGAACGGTTGCAAGGCAAGAGTGCGATTCTGTTTGTGGGCGGTTCTCGCGCTCACCACTACCAAGACTTGTTTGCAGACTTAGGCATCAAAACCATTGCTGCTGGCTATGAGTTCGCTCACCGGGATGACTACGAAGGTCGTCAAGTTCTACCGTTGAAAGTAGACGCCGACTCCCGTAACGTCGAAGAGTTGCGTGTCGAAAAAGACCCAGAGCGCTACAAACTAACGGCTGACCCAGCATGGGTGGAGCAGCTTAAAGAAGAAGGGTTCCTGAATCGGTACGAGGGGATGATTTCGGAGATGGGTGAAGATACATTGATGATTGATGACATCTCCCATCATGAGCTAGAAACTCTGATTAAGCGCCTCAAGCCCGATATCGTCGGTTCCGGGATTAAGGACAAGTATGTGATTGAGAAGTTTGGCGTTCCTTGTAAGCAACTTCACAACTACGACTACGGCGGTCCGTTTGCCGGATTCCAAGGTGCGGTTAATTTCGCCAAAGATATCGATATGCGGATTAACAACCCCACTTGGAAGTTAGTTAAAGCTCCCTGGCAGAACTAGCCAATGTAGAGACGCGCCATGGCGCGTCTGAGAGCAAAAAAGTTATCCGTTAATTCTTGCGAGCAGGGCGGGTTTAGTCACATCTAGGTTGAACAAGCAACGTTAATAGTGAAACCCGCCCCTACAGACTTAAACCCACAAAGGAGAACCAGAATCATGTTAGAAGCAACCCCTAAAGAAATCGTTGAACGCAAGGCGCTACGAATCAATCCGGCTAAGACTTGTCAGCCTATTGGTGCAATGTACGCCGCATTAGGAATTCACGGCTGCTTGCCCAACTCCCACGGTTCCCAAGGCTGCTGTTCATTCCACAAGTCTCACCTGACCCGCCATTACAGAGAACCCATCATGGCTGCAACCAGCGCCTTTACCGAGGGTTCCTCTGTGTTCGGCGGTGGCGGAAACCTGAAGCAAGCTCTGACCACTATTTTTACCGTGTACAACCCGGATATGGTGGCAGTTAGCACCACTTGCTTATCGGAAACCATTGGCGATGATTTACCCACATTTATCCGCCAAGCCCGTGAATCTGGGGCAGTTCCCGAAGGCAAATACGTCATTCATGCCAATACTCCCAGCTACGTCGGTTCTCATGTCACCGGCTGGTCGAATATGACCAAGGCGATGGTGACCTATTTATCGGCAAAAACCGAGACGCCGAATAACAAGCTCAACATTATTCCGGGCTACGTCGAACCCTCCGATGTACGGGCGGTTAAGCAGTTAGTGACCCAAATGGGGATTGACGCGATTGTCTTCCCGGATACCTCGGATGTGGTGGATACACCGAAAACGGGTGATTTTCAGATGTACCCGAAAGGCGGGACACCGATTCCCGATTTAATCGACACCGGGAATAGCACTGCCACCTTAGCCTTGGGTAATTTTACCTCAGAAGCCGCCGCGACAGCCCTGCAAAACAAGTGCCAAGTTCCGTCTCGTGTTCTGGACTTACCCATTGGTCTTCGCGCCACTGACCGCTTTGTCCAAGCCTTGATTGAATTCAGTGATGTCACGCCACCTGAGTCGCTCAATGATGACCGGGGACGGTTGGTTGATGTGATGACGGATATGCAGCAGTACCTGTATCGCAAGCGGGTTGCGGTATATGGTGACCCTGACCAGGTGATCTCTGCGACTGAGTTCCTCGTAGACTGCGGTATGTTACCGGTTTACGTGATTACGGGTAGCCCGGTTGGGAAACGTTTTGAAGAACGAGTCAAAGATATCCTCAAGGATACCGTTCCTGATGCTGTGGTTGCGGCTAATGCAGACTTGTTCTACTTGCATCAACTGATTAAGAATGAGCCAGTCGATTTGCTGTTAGGCAATGAATACGGCAAGTATATCGGTCGTGATGAAGATATTCCGATCGTGCGCTTCGGTTTCCCCATTTTAGATCGCGTTGGTCACAGCTATTTTCCCACAGCTTGCTACTGGGGCGGTATCTACCTGCTCTCTAATATTTGCAACACCTTACTCGAACGCCTCGACCGGGATGCTCCCGATGAGCTGTTTGAATTGGTTCGCTAGAACGCTTTAGGGGCGGGTTAATTCGGATAATTGGTGTCACCTGATGTGACTAAATCCGCCCCACTCCAAGGTTTGAGTTAGTCCTGAAAAACTCAAAAATCATCCTTAATTTTTCATCCTTTTTAAGGGGGTTTATCATGCAGAAACCTGAACACCATATCTTCGTTTGTTCCAGCTTCCGAGTCAATGGCAACGCGAAAGGAGTTTGTCAGAAAAAGGATTCTACTAATTTAATTCAGTATCTCGAATCAGAAATAACCGATCGCGGTTTAGACGCTCTGGTTTCCTCAACGGGATGCATGAATCTGTGCAACAACGGACCTGTGATGATGGTTTACCCAGATAATTACTGGTACGGCAATGTTGATGAAGAAGCCATTGACGAAATCCTCGACGCCTTAGAAGACGGCAAACTTGCTGAGGATTATCTGTTTGTTAGTTAAATCTCAGATAGTAAAGGGCGACCTGAGTCAATTGAATGGATATAGTTGTTGATTTGTACAAGCGGGTCGCCCCTACACGAAAGAATTCCAGTCGTCTAAAGACGACTTGAGCTATAAGCCAAGAACTTGAGTTCTTGGCGGGTGTCGGGGCTTACTTATTCCCCGCCTTTTCCGCTTCTTCTAAAAGCATTTTTGTACAACGTTTGTGAGCCTGACGATATGGAACCTGTTATTTTCCAAGAACGTGAAAAGCAAATTCACCGCAAGGGAAACCAACCATTTGACCTGGAATGTAACAAAGACAGCCTTGCTGGTGCAGTTAGCCAACGGGCTTGCGTATTTTGTGGTTCTCGCGTTGTTTTATACCCCATCGCTGACGCGGTTCATTTAGTCCATGGACCAATCGGGTGTGCGGCGTATACCTGGGATATTCGCGGGGCGCTTTCATCGGGTCCAGAATTGCATCGGTTGAGTTTTTCCACGGATTTACAAGAACGCGATGTCATCTTTGGGGGTGAGAAGAAACTCTATCAGGCGTTAACGGAACTGATTGACCGCCATCACCCGAATGCGGCATTTGTTTATTCCACCTGTATTGTGGGTATTATTGGTGATGATTTAGAAGCGATTTGTAGACGAGTTAGTCAAGAAAAAAATATCCCCGTAATTCCGGTTAAATCAGAAGGATTTAAGGGCAACAAACGGGCGGGCTATAATGCCGCTTGTACTGCCATGTTCCGCTTAGTGGGGACAGGGGATACTACCGGAATTTCTCCCCGCAGTATTAATATTCTGGGTGATTTTAATTTAGCTGGAGAAATTTGGATTATCCGTGAATATTTTGAACGCATGGGTGTCCAGGTTGTTGCCAATATCACAGGCGATGGTAGAGTTGGAGATATCGCGCGATCGCACGGCGCTGCATTGAACGTGGTTCAGTGTTCTGGGGCGACGATGGACTTAGCCAAGATGATGAAAGAAAAGTATGGAACTCCGTTTCTACGAGTGTCCTACTTTGGTGTCGAAGACATGGCGGAAGCCTTGTATAAAGTCGCCCGATTCTTCGAGGATGACCCCGAAATTCTCAAACGCGCTCAAGACTTAGTGCGGGAAGAATTAACCCTGTTATATACTAAACTGCAAGAGTACCGCAAAGACTTGCAAGGTAAAAAAGCGGCGATTTATGTAGGCGGTGCGTTCAAGGCTTTTTCCTTAGTTAAAGCCTTCCGACTTATCGGCATGGATGTGGTGATGGTGGGTTCGCAAACGGGAACCAGTGAAGACTACCGAGAACTCCACGAAGTTACTGACGAAGGCACAATTATTGTGGATGATTCTAACCCATTAGAACTCTCAGCATTTTTAAAAGAAAAAGATGTTGATATCTTTGTCGGCGGCGTGAAAGAACGACCGATTGCCTATAAGTTAGGACTAGGATTTTGCGACCACAATCATGAACGCAAGGAAGCGTTAGAAGGGTTTCTGGGAATGGTGAATTTTGCTAAGGAAGTACATAGTACCGTTATGTCTCCCGTCTGGAGATTTGTGCCGCGTAAAAATCAAGCCTTGAACTCAAGTTCCGGCTAAAAGCTTAAACCCGTTAAAACGGGTTGTTCGTAGTAGGCACTTTAGTGCCTCAAGTTGTAGGGTGTGTTAGCGAAGCGTAACGCACCATTATTCCTCAAACTTAAGTTGTAGGGTTAGCGTTCACGCCGCGTTTCCAAAGGGTAGTGTAACGCACCATTATTCCAGGATTGAAATGATAAACCATTACCGAATTCGCTGCCACCGATAAAACCATGTCTAAGAAACTCAAAATTAAGCAAAAAACCGAAGCTTACGTTTCCACAACTAACGCCTGTAAACTGTGTAAACCCCTGGGCGCTTGTATTGCCTTTCGGGGAATAGAAGGAACCGTTCCCTTTCTCCATGGATCACAAGGCTGCGCCACTTACATGAGGCGTTATATCATTAGTCACTTTCGCGAACCCATTGACATTGCCTCATCTTCCTTGAGTGAAAAACACGCCGTTTATGGCGGAGGACCTAACCTGAAAAAAGGTATCCTCAATGTCATGGATAAATATGGCGCAAAAGTTGTAGGAATTGCCACCACTTGCTTAACTGAAACCATTGGCGATAATGTCAGTGGGTTGTTGAAAGAGTTTAAGGAAGAATTTGGCGACAAGGAATTACCAACCTTGTTAAATGTCTCCACCCCCAGTTATAGTGGCACCCATATCGAAGGCTTTCATGCCACAGTGCGGGCAGTTATTGATCAGTTAGTTGAATCGGAAACAGTCGAACCCAAAACGTCTTCCCAATCCCCAGGAGTCGGGGCGGGTTTATTCACATCTGAGCAAACAGAAAAGGATAGTAGTGAAACCCGCCCCTACATACTCAACACGTCCAAAGTCAATCTTTTACCGGGATTAGTTTCTCCAGCCGATATCCGTTATCTAAAAGAAGTTCTCGATGATTTTAATTGTCCAGGAACTATCCTACCGGATATCTCAGAAACCTTAGACGCCCCCGCACAAATGGACTATGAAAAGATTCCAGAAGGGGGAACGCCAATTGCGGCGATTCAACTTATGGGACATTCTGACGCCACGATTGAGTTCGGTCAAGTGTTGCAACGGACTGGGAATTCTGGGGGTCAACTTCTGGCTGAACGCTGCGGTGTTCCCCTGTACGCCTTGGGGATGCCGATTGGGTTGCGAGAGTGCGATCGCTTCTTTGAAGCCCTAGAAGAGGTTTCTGGGTGTGCGACACCGAGAAAACATCAACTGGAACGGGGACGGTTAGTGGATGCCTATGTTGATTCCCATAAATATCTGTTTGGTAAGCGGGTAGTTGTTTATGGAGAAGAAGATTTATGTGTCGGATTAACGGCATTTTTAGCCGAAATTGGCATGAAGATAGTATTATGTGCATCAGGAGGAAATAGTGGACAGTTTCAGGACGCAATTAACGCGGTTACGTCTGATATTGTCAGCGAACCACCAATCGTTAAAGAAGGATTTGATTTCTACGAAATTTCTGAAGAAATCGAAAGTCTAGACCCCGATATGTTGATTGGAACCAGCAAAGGATATTCCTTGACTAAAAAACAGCAAATTCCCCTAATCCGCGTAGGCTTCCCCATTCACGATCGCTTTGGCGGACAGCGGATGCTACATCTGGGGTATCGCGGGACTCAGAACCTGTTAGATCGGATTGTGAATGCCATTATCGAGAAGAAGCAAGCTGATTCACCCGTGGGGTATGGCTATCTTTGATTTTGCATTTGTCATTCGTCATTCGTCATTCGTTCACAAGTAATCATTCGTCACTAACTTAGTCTTGATAAGTTTCCGCAAATTAAACTCATCACTTCAGGAGAGAAAACCATGACAGCTACAATTAACTTAGAAAATCACCCTTGTTTTAATGTCAAGGTAAAAGGACAGTTCGGACGAGTCCATTTACCTGTAGCACCCAAATGCAATATCCAATGTAATTATTGCAATCGCAAATATGATTGTGTTAACGAAAGTAGACCCGGTGTCACCAGCACTATTCTTTCTCCCGCCCAAGCCGCTGTTTACATGGAAAAGGTATTAGAAAAAGAACCGAGAATCAGTGTTGCTGGAATTGCCGGTCCTGGTGATCCCTTTGCCAATCCAGAGGAAACCTTAGGTACAATGCGGCTGCTGCGGGAAAAGTTTCCCGACTTAATCCTCTGCTTGGCGACCAATGGGTTAAATCTCAAACCCGAATATATCGACGAAATTGCCGAAATTGGCGTCAGTCACGTTACCGTTACCATCAACGCGATCGACCCAGAAATTACCCGCAAAGTTTACCGATGGGTACGCCATGAAAAGTCCGTTTATCAGGGATTAAAAGGCGCAAAACTACTCTTAGAACGGCAATTAGAAGCCGTCAAAGGATTGAAAGCTGCCGGGATTACGGTTAAAATTAACTGCATCGTTATGCCCGGAATTAATGACCATCATGTGGTGGAAGTCGCCAAAGCCATGGCAGAATTGGGGGCAGATTTATTTAATGCCATGGCGATGTATCCCACCGCCGAAACGCCATTTGAGGGATTAACTGAACCCGATGCAATTATGATGGCGAAAATCCGCAAAGAATGCGAGGAATATTTACCGCAAATGCGCCATTGCACGCGCTGTCGGGCGGATGCTGTGGGACTTTTAGGGGCAGATCAGTCCGAAGAATTCCACGGGTGTTTGATTGCTTGTTCCAAGAAAGTGATTCCCATTGAAGAAAAAGAACGCCCTTATGTCGCTGTAGCAACCGTTGAAGGAATTCTGGTGAATCAGCATTTAGGTCAAGTGGATCAGTTTCAGATTTGGCAGAAAACGGATCAAGGCTTTACCTTAGTAGAAGAACGCCTCGCCCCTGACCGTGGAAGTGGTTTTGAACGGTGGCAAAAAGTCGCGAATATGCTAAAAGATTGTCGGGCAATTTTAGCCAGTAGTATTGGCGATAACCCGAAAGAAATTTTGACCAAGTGTGGTGTGCTTCCGGTAGAAATGAGCGGTTTTATTGAGACGGGATTACAAGCCGTTTATGAAGGAAGTGATTTGTCAAAGCTGAAAGGCAAACGGCAAGTTGCAGCGGGTAAAGTTGGCGAATGTACCGGGAGTGGCTTAGGTTGTGGTTAAACCGTTTGTAGTTGCGCTGTTTTCGCCATAAACGCTGCCATTTATCACCGCAAATTGTAGGGTGCGTTAGCAAAGCGTAACGCACCGTTATTCTATGTCCTTTTTACCCTTATTATTGGTGGGTTACGGCGGATATCTGATTAAATAGTTATTCCGCTTCATGGAGTTATCGCCTAACCCACCCTACAGTTAATTATAATTTTTTTAATCTTAAATAAAAATAACAAAGAGCGATTAAGCAATTATTTGTAGCTTGGAATACTAGATGCCTATTTTTAATGATAAACAATAACAATAATCACCTTAATCTGATCATTAAATGCCATAAATGATGCATCTCCGCAATAGTTTTTCTAAGCACATTAAAGGGATAAAATTATGCTGTATTTAGCTGAAGTCAAAAAAAATCATTCCTGGATTGGCAGTCGGGCAACGGTACTTAAACTGCAAGCCTATTGCCAAGAAAGAAGCCGACAAATTTGGCGCACGGTTCAAGATGAAGTAATTATCGCCACCCAAGTCAAGCATATTAATAAAGGTATGCTGGTCTTAATTGAGGTCACTTCAGATAGACAAGTTTGTCAAGTTTATTCGACGACAGCCGGACCAATTGTTAACATTCTCCAAGCCTTTACATATCTGGAAAAGCAATGGACAACGTATACCCAACGCTGGGAAGATTTGAAACTTTCTCTGCTGCTGCAACAGCAAGAACTCAATCGTCATGAAACTAGAATTCAGGAACTGGAAGAAAAATTGCAGCAAGCCTTGGCAAGGCGAGCAAGACGGCGGTATCAGTAGTTGTAGAGACGTTGCATGCAACGTCTCTACAATGTTGTTCTGGATCTCTTCCCCGTCTGAATAGTTAGCCAACTAACCTAACCTATTGTAAAGTCAGCCGCAGTAATTAAATTAGCTGATACACCAAACACTGTGGCTAACAACTCTCCACTGGATTGAATCTGAATTAAGGTACTAAAACTGCTAGCTGTAATGGTTAGCTGGGCAAACGTTAAACCATCAGAAAGCAGGAAGGAATCTTCCCCATCGCTAAAGTCAAAGACCATATCCATTCCTGCACCCATTCGCAATAGGAACTGGTCAGCACCACTCCCCCCAAATAAGCCGTCATTTCCGACACCACCGTCAAGTAAATCATCCCCGGTATCGCCTCGAATTAGGTCATCACCTGCACCGCCTGTGAGGGTATCATTGTCAGCATCACCAAACAGAATATCATTGCCTTCTCCTGCTTCTAGAAGGTCATTCCCTGCGCCACCTCGGAGAAAATCAGCACCTAGGTTACCCAAGAGCATATCATTGCCATTGCCGCCAAAAACTTGGTCGTTTCCCTTACCACTATCGAGGTAATCATTGCCATCACCACCGTCGAGGAAATCGTTACCCAGTTGACCCAATAGCAAATCATTCTCTTGACCGCCAAATAGCATATCATCCCCATCACCACCATCGAGGACATCTTCACCTTCACCCCCATCGATGAGGTCATTTCCCAGGTTGCCAAACAGGTTATCTTGACCCGCGTCTCCGGAAAGAACATCATCTCCATCGCCACCATCTGTAAAGTCATTACCTGCTTTGGCTTGCAGAACATCATTACCACTTAAGCCAAACAAGAAGTCATCGCCACTGTCAGCAGTTAAGGTGTCATCTTGGGGAGTCCCGATTAACGTCAAACTATTAGCAGGATTGATGGTGACATTCACAGTTGCTGTTGCTGTGCCACCATTGCTATCAGAAAGACTGTAACTAAAGCTATCAGCACCAATGTAACCAGTAGCAGGGGTATACAGTAGTTTGTCGTCAGTTAAATCATTGGGAGTGCTATTGTCATCGAGGATAATTGTACCGCCAGAGGCTGAAGTTGAATCAAACGTATCAATGTGCAACGAGTCAGCTTCTACAGGGTCACTATCATTCGCCAAAACATTAATGGTAATCGCTGTATCTTGAGTCGTTGTGGCACTATCGTCTGTGGCAACTGGGTTGTCATTAACCGCGTTAACAGTCATCGTTAAAGTTGTCCCAGCAGCAAAGTTTGTACCATCTGAAGCATTCCAAACAAAACTGGTATTGCCGTTGAAATCAGCATCTGGGGTAAAGGTAAGATTATCTAGGTCAGCCACTGTAATTTCATCACCCGCTTGTACTGTATTCCCATTGAGATTTAAGACGCCTTGATTGGGTAGGGAAATTACGCTAATTTGACTGAGACTTGTACCTTCCGGGTCATTAAAAGCGGTGGTAAAGTCATTGGCGCTGAATGAGATAATGGTATCTTCGTCACCTGTTTTGTTGATAGGGGTGAGAGTCGGTGTGTCGTTAATCCCTGTAACTGTTACTGTAACCGTAGCTGTCGCTGTACCACCGTTGCCATCGCTGAGGGTATAGGTTAAGTTATCCGTCGTGGTTTCACCTTGTCCAAGAGACTGGAATGCTGTATCTGGATTGTAGGTGAGGGTATTGTCGGGATTGAGGGTTACGATTCCTAGCGTGTTGGTGGTATCAATACTGCTGAGGTTCAGGGTATTATTGTCTGGGTCGCTATCATTATCGAGAACAGCAATAGTGACAGCAGTATCCTCATCAGTCGTCACTGTATCATCATTCGCGATCGGAGCGCTGTTAAATGAGACTGTGGTGGTTGCCAGGGGGCTAAGATTACTGTGAGTCGCCCCATCATTAACCACAAATTCAATCGTGCGATCGCTCATGTCAGGCGTTGTGGCAGTATTGGTATAAGTAACCGTTCCCAGAACCTGCTGATAATTGGCTACGGTATCCACACCAGCCAGACTCAACATCCCGGTGTTGGCATTATATTGTGCCGTAATATTTGTACCAGTAGTATTAGCGGTAAGAACTTCATTGGCACCATCCAAAAGATTGGTAATTTGTACCGTCGTATTAGCAACAGTCGTACTGTTAAAGTCAGTAAGTGTGAATCCACTCTCCACAATGGGGATAGGTGTTGCTGTAAACGTAGCCGTATGATTAATTCCAGCAGCGCTACCATTGAGATCAAGTAGAGGTAAAGCATTGCCAAAGATGACATAGCTTTCTGCGGCAAATTCGTTAACGTAGAGTTCATCAAACCTAGCTCCAACAATTAAGTCATCAATACCATCATGGTTGATGTCCCCTGCATTGCTAACTGAGATGCCAGAGTTGTCACTCGCATCAATACCGTTGATGACAAAGCCATTAGCGCCGTTAAGAGACGATAACTCTAGGATGCCACTAGCTCCTACATTTGTGCCACCAAATACCACATAGCTAGCTCCGGCATCATAGCTTTCTCCAACGTCAGCCAAAGGAACTCCGATAATCACATCATCGATACCATCGTAGTTAATATCTCCCGCATCGCTGACTGACCAGCCTGAATGGTCATAAGTATCACCGTTAATTACAAAGCCATTAGTCCCAGTAAGAGCTGATAGCTCTAGGATGTCAGTAGCTCCTACATTTGTACCACCGAATACCACATAGCTTTCTCCTCCACTATTGCCATTGGGATCAGCGTTAGGAGCCCCGATAATTAAGTCATTGATACCATCATTGTTGATATCTCCCGCATCGCTGACTGAGCAACCTGAACCGTCATACGTATTAATGCCATTGATAACAAACCCGCTAGTACCATTGAGGGAGGATAACTCGAAAATGCCACTGGCTCCTACATTTGTGCCACCAAATACCACATAACTTTTTCCAGCTCCACTATTGCCATTCGGGTCAGCGCCAGGAGCCCCGATAATTAAGTCATTGATACCATCATTGTTGATATCTCCCGCATCGCTGACTGAGCAACCTGAACCGTCATACGTATTAATGCCATTGATAACAAACCCGCTAGTACCATTGAGGGAGGATAACTCGAAAATGCCACTGGCTCCTACATTTGTGCCACCAAATACCACATAACTTTTTCCAGCTCCACTATTGCCATTCGGGTCAGCTTCAGGAGCCCCGATAATCAAGTCATCGATACCATCATCGTTGATATCTCCCGCATCGCTGACTGAAAAAGATGAATCGATACCATTAATGACAAAGCCATTAGTACCATTTAGAGTTGATAGCTCTAGTATGCCAGTAGCTCCTACATTTGTGCCGCCAAACATTACATAGCTGGCTCCTAAACTTCCAATAATCAGATCATCAATACCATCATTGTTGATATCTCCCGCATGGCTAACAGAGTGACCTGAATTGTCACCAATATCAATACCATTGATGACAAAGCCGTTAGAGCCATTTAGAGTTGATAGCTCCAATGTGCCACTGGTTCCTACATTTGTACCACCGAACACTACATAGCTTTCTCCAGCTCCGCTATTACCATTGGGGTTAGCAAAGGAAGATCCGATAATTAAGTCATCGATACCATCATCGTTGATGTCCCCAGCATGACTAACCGAGTAGCCTTCCCAGAGATAAAAACCGATACCATTGATCACAAAGCCATTATTGCCATTAAGGTTGGCTAGATTAAAGAAAGAGTGCAGCCCATTGCCGACTGTGACATCAAATATGTCGCTAACACTGCCGCCATTGCCATCGGATGCTGTAACCGTAATGCTGTGAGTTGCGATCGCACTATCTGCCACCGTACCGCTAATTATCCCCGTACCCGTATCCAGACTCAACCCCGTAGGTAAATTAGTCGCCGTGTAAGTCAGAGTATCCCCGACATCAATATCAGTGAAATTGCCACTAATATCCCAATTTACTGAACTACCCGTCGTCGTATTTTGGTCAGGAATTGCTGTGGTGAGTGTTGGTGCATCATTAGTATTGGCAACCGTAATATCAAAGATTTGATTATCTGTCGCCCCAGCGCTATCGGTGACCACTAATTCCACATTATGATCACCCACTTGATCATTGGTAGGAGTTCCAGTTAGCGTCGCTGTACCATCACCATTGTCTATAAAACTTAGCCATCCCGGTAACGTCGTCGCGTTAATCGTCAACGTATCTCCACTATCAGCATCACTGGTGATGATGTTATAGACATAGGAATTATCTTCATCAACTCCAGTAATTTCTGTACTGGTAAAATTGGGAGTACTGTTAAATGAGACAGTAGTTGTAGCGAGGGAACTAAGATTGCTGTGAGTTCCTCCATCATTGACCACAAATTCAATCGTGCGATTAGTGGTGTCAGGTGTCGTAGCCGTATTGGAATAAGTAACCGTTCCCAGAACTTGCTGATAATTGGCAACTGTGTCCACACCAGTCAGACTCAACATCCCCGTGTTGGTATTATAGTGAGCCGTGATATTCGTACCACTGGTATTAGCGGTGAGAACTTCATCGACACCATCCAAAAGATTGGTAATTTGTACCGTCGTATTAGCAACAGTGGTGCTGTTAAGGTCAGTAAGCGTGAACTCACTCTCCGCGATCGGGATAGGCGTTGCCGTAAACGTAGCCGTATAATTAATCCCAGAATCGCTACCATTGAGGTCAAGTTCAGGTGGAGCATTTCCGAAAACAAGATACAGGTAGTCATCCTGATCTCGAAACTTGTCCAGAGAATCACCCCGCTCATCTGCGATCATTAGATCATCAACTCCATCACCGTTGATGTCCCCAGCATGACTTACCGCAAAACCCAATTCATCATCTGTATGAATGCCGTTAATGGCAAAACCATTACTACCATTGAGTTCAGATAACTCCAGCGTTCCCGTTGATCCGATTTGGGAACTGCCAAACACCACATAACTAACTCCGGCATCAATATTACCGTTGGCATCAGCATCGGGCGCTCCTATCAGGAGGTCATTAATGCCATCATGATTAATATCTGCGATACCACTGACCGAGAAACCCGATTGATCCTCGACATCAACACCGTTAATCACAAAACCATTACTGCCATTTAGGTCAGATAGTTCCCGCGTACCCGTTGCTCCGACTTGGGAACCTCCAAACAGAACATAGCTTTCGCCAGCATCGCCAGTTCCAATCAGCAAATCACCAACGTTATCGTTATTGATATCCCCTAGATAACTCACAGAGAAGCCGGATTGGTCTCCTGCATTAATGCCATTAATCACAAAGCCATTGCTGCCATTGAGAAAAGAGCGTTCCAATGTGACATTGGCGGAGACAGGGGAAGTCCCAAAGCCAAAGATGACATAGGTTTCACCCGCTTCATTCTTGCCGTTGGGGTCAGCCATAGATGCCCCAATAATCAGGTCATCAATCCCATCCCCGTTGAGGTCTCCACTACTGAAAGCATTTTCTGAAGGACTAAGCCTCAGGCTATTACTCTCCAGAATAAAGCCATTACTACCATCAAGTGCCAATGGGTCTACTGTGCCTGTTGCGCCAACTTGGGAATCCCCAAACACGACAACGGCTGAATTTGCACCGCCATCAGACCCCTCAAGGATAATCAGGTCATTAATCCCATCATTATTGATATCTCCCACATCGCCAAAGATAGCCCCTGTTCCTAGGTCGGTAACACCGTAAATTCTGAAACCATTGCTGCCGTCTAAGTCAGATGGATTCAGCGCCCCCGTTGCGCCGACTTGGGAACTGCCAAATACGACAGAAATGGCTCCAAGTCCGCTAGGACCTGCCCAAGCGTCCCCAATCATCAGGTCATCAATCCCATCACCATTAACGTCCCCAGCATCACGAACGAAATCATTTCCGCCGTAAATTCTGAAGCCATTGCTGCCATTGATGTCAGATAATTCCACGATTCCAGTGGCACCCACCTGAGAATCACCAAACACGACATAGCTACCCCTAGGATTCTCAGGGACACTAATAATCAGATCATCAATCCCATCATTATTGATATCCCCAGCAGGGCTGAAACGGCGATCCCATCCGGGAATGTCTTCGATAACAAAGCCATTGCTGCCATTCAGGTCTGCTAAGTTTAAAAATGACTGCAAACTATTACTTTGTGCGGCAATAATGGCTTCCGGTCGGGTAACTAAATTGACCGTCTGTTCTAAGTCGTCATCCAGATTAATGCTGCTACTTGCCAAAACCGCATCATAGGTCGCCATTACATCTGCCGGAAATGCCAGCGATGCCTTAATCTCACCTGTGGTAACTTGTAAATCCCAGTCACCCCCTAAAGCCGCACTGCCTGTGAGATTGACAGAAGCCGCTATCTTCGCACCCGTTAACCGACTCAACCAATCGATAAAAGAGATGCCTTGAGGTAACAATGTGGGTAACTCTGCTGCCACATTACAACCATAAATTAGGATATCTGCATCAGCCGTTAGTGCCTCTGACCAGTGTTGTAAATCCCTAGCGTAATCTTGAAGCGTCGAGATGTTGAGCTGACTATTGCCCAGATATAAACATCCTGGTGAGCCGTGAGAAACAATATGAATCGCTTGAATGTTTCGGCATCCAGCTAAAACTTGGGTAATTTGTTTGACCCCATCTACCCTTGGGTCAAGGACAATTCCCTCAGCTTCTGGGATAATGCCTTTAACTAATGTAGAATAGTTCTTAATAGCCGGGTCAATGAAAACTAGGATGCCACGATTGTGAGATAGCATCGTCTTTGTTGCACCAAATTCAATAGAAGAACACTACAGTGACACTGCTTATACTAGGTATCTTTACTGATTAATCTGAATTTTGGGGCTGCTTTGAAACAAAAAAATAATATTATTTGTTTTTCTTAAAACTAAGCAATAAATCTTTTTTTTTGCAATCTAACTTCAATATTTCTTTTTTATGAAGATTACGTTAAAAAAATATAACACTATCCCCCGATAATATGTAGTTTTGAAAACATTTTTATCAGGATTCCCGCTTGGCTGACAGTTTTTGTGAGATGAGAAAAGTCCTATCCTAATTAAGTCAGGGCGCACATCTATCTGTGCGCCCCTACGATTCCGGGCTGCTGTTGACTGGTGAAAACTGAGGATTTGGCACAACCCAATATTTAAGCACGCACTCTTTAATCTGTTGCTACCATGACATCTGTCGCTTTAACAACAGCATACGCTTCCTTACCCTCGGCGAGACCAAGTCGTTCCGCAGAAGACTTGGTGATAATTGCCGTCATTTCCACCCCAGGAGCAACTTCTAGGGTCACTTCACTGTTCACAGAGCCAGGTACAACCTTTTTTACTGTTCCTTTAAAGGTATTGCGAGCGCTAATTTCCATAGTTCAATCCCTGCTTTAGTCATTGGTTCACCAGCTAATAATACCAAAAATCACTGAATTTTCTGATTTTGCTGAATATTTTGATGAAAACAGTAAATTGTATTATTTTACTCACTTTTACCCTCGCAGAACTGATATAGCCTAGTCATACGACCGAAGGCAAAAATGCAAATGCGACATAGGTAATGGTTTTTATCTCACAGCAGTTTATCGAACAGTTAATCCAAGAAGACGTTCCCTATTTTGATTTAACCACCCAGGTGTTAGGGATTGGCGATCGCACGGGGACAATCCGCTTTACCACTCGCACCAAAACCGTTCTAGCCTGCACCGAAGAATCCGCCAGTATCTTACGCCAAGTTGGGGCAGAGGTGATAGCAATCTTGGCAACGGGTCAAATCTTAGACGCAGGTGTCCCCTTTCTCAGTGCTACCGGAAACGCCGCCGCCTTGCATCTGGCTTGGAAACCTGCCCAGAATTTACTCGAATATGCCTGTGGAGTCGCCACCAAAACCTACAATCTAGTGCAATTAGCACAAGCGGCGAATCAAGATGTGATGCTCTATACCACTCGCAAAGTCATCCCAGGAACCAAACCCATCGCCGTGAAAGCCATCTTAGCAGGTGGGGCATATCCTCATCGACTGGGAGTCTCAGAAACCGTTTTAATCTTCCAACAGCATCTTAACTTTCTGGGCGGAATTGACTCCTTCATTCAGCAACTACCCGTAATTAAGCGTCAGGTTAAGGAAAAGAAAGTCATTGTTGAAGTCAAAGATATGGCTACCGCCTTTAAGTTAGCCACTTCAGGCATAGATGGAATTCAATTTGATAAAGTAAACGCTGAGGCATTAGCCGAGGCAATTTCCCAAATTAAGTCTATCAATCCAACGCTGATTACTTTAGCGGCTGGCGGAATTAATGACGCTAATATTGCCAATTATGCGGCAACTGGCGTAGATGGATTAGTGTTAACCGCGCCCTATTATGCCCAGCCTGCTGATATCCAGGTAGAAATGGTTTGTAGGGGCGGGTTTAGGGACTTGCTTTGATTTATTGATGATAACGTTTCTACAAAACCCGCCCAGACCTGCTAAGTTGGTAAGTCATGGTTCAGATTAGTACGATGCTCCTATCAACACCTTCTGTCAGTCATTAGCTGAGGCAACAGGGAAATGAAAAAACGACGTGTTTTCTCAATGGCATGGATGGTTGCGACATTCCTAATTGTTGTGGGTTGTTCTCAAGGGACACCTCCGAACCCTTCCGCAACGTCACCCGAATCAGTAGAACTCACGGTATCAGCGGCGGCTAGCCTACAGGATGCCATGAAAGCGATCGCGCCCCTGTATACTCAAGAACAAGCTCACGTTATCATTACCTATAACTTTGGGTCTTCCGGTTCTCTGCAACAGCAAATCGAACAGGGAGCGCCTGTAGATGTTTTTCTATCCGCCGCGCCAAAACAGATGAACGCTTTGCAAGAAAAAGACTTACTGCTAACGGATACGCGCAAAGACTTATTGAAAAACTCAATTGTTCTGGTTACACCAAAGGATAAAACCGATATTTCTAATTTCAAAGGATTAACGACTGATAAAGTGAGCAAAATTGCAATTGGCAACCCGGAAAGTGTACCCGCTGGACAATATGGGAAAGAAGTCCTAACTTCCCTGAATTTATATAAACCTATCCAATCTAAATTGGTTTTCGCCAAAGATGTGCGCCAAGTCCTCTCTTATGTAGAAACCGGGAATGTTGAGGCAGGATTAGTTTATGCCACGGATGCTAACGTATCAGATAATGTCAAAATTGTCGCCACGGCATCAGAAACGTCTCACGCACCAATTATTTATCCAGTTGCGGTATTAAAAGAGAGTAAAAATCCAGATTCAGCAAAAGAATTTGTGCAGTTTCTCTCAACTGAACCCGCTCAAGCTGTGTTTGAAGAGTATGGTTTTAGCTTGGCTAGCGATTAACAATTGAAAGGATTAAAACACCTATCAAACTGAGCAATGGTGCGTTACGTTTCACTAACGCACCCTACTCTCTACTGGCGTGACGACTATTGTAAATGTCCTTCCCCAACCGCCAACTCCCTCTGCGTACCTCTGCGCTTACCTCTGCGTACCTCTGCGTTAAAAAAATAATTCTACCGTTTAATCGAGGCGAGTTTATAGGTTAGGTTTATAGGCTAAGGTTCCCTACTACGAACCTAATATATAAAAAAGATAGTTAAACTACAGAAAACCCTAGGAAAAGCTGAGATATTATCAATCGAACCATCCCCCAACCTTCTCGCCATAATTCGATTACTGGACGAATAGAATGCCCTATTCAGATTTATCTCCACTGTGGATTTCGCTAAAAACCGCATTTGTCGCTACAATCTTCGCTTTCTTAGTGGGAATTGCCGCCGCCCGATGGATGTATGGCTATCGCGGTAAAGCAAAAGGATTAATTGATGGGTTTTTTACTCTCCCCCTGGTGCTACCGCCGACAGTTATCGGTTTTCTGCTACTACTGCTTTTGGGTAGAAATAGTCCTGTGGGACAATTGTTAAAGCAACTAGGAATTACTATAATATTTTCCTGGTCAGCAACGGTAATCGCGGCTACAGTTGTGGCGTTTCCTTTAATGTATAAAACAGTACTGAGTGCCTTTAAACAAATTGACAAGGATTTGATTCATTGCGCTCGGACATTAGGGGCATCAGAATGGCGGATTTTTTGGCAGATTCTATTACCCTTGGCATTACCGGGCGTGGTTTCGGGAACAATTTTAGCCTTTGCCAGGGCTTTAGGAGAATTTGGTGCCACATTAATGTTAGCAGGTAGTATTCCCGGCAAAACTCAAACCATGCCGATCGCGATCTTCTTTGCCGCAGAAGCAGGTAAGATGGGGGAGGCGTTAAACTGGGTGCTGCTGATGGTGGCGATCGCACTCTTGGTAATCGCCACGATCAACTACTGGTCAGGAACACAGCACTCCGCCAAGTGGCACGCGATCGCGCACTGGTTCTCCTGGCTTCCCCCTTTTGAAGGGGGACGGGAGGGGGATCTAAAAAGGGGGACAAGAGGGAGATATAAAAGGACGGACTACAGAGGGATCAGATATGGCAATAAAGGACTTTTTGTTAACCTAAAAAAGCAATTACCTGGGTTTACCTTAGACGCCCAATTAGAAGCCAATGGACAACCATTAGGACTCTTAGGCACATCCGGTTCTGGCAAAAGTATGACACTGCGCTGCATTGCGGGATTAGACTCACCCAATCAGGGGCGAATTGTTCTCAATGGACGAGTTTTGTTTGATTCACAACGGGGAATTAATATTCCCAGTCGTCAACGCCGGATTGGTTTTGTGTTTCAAAATTATGCCCTATTTCCCCATTTAACCATTGTCCAAAATATTGCATTTGGTCTGCAAAATTTGCCCAAACTGGAACGCAGACAGCGCATTTCCAAATATATGGAGATGATGCAGTTACAAGGCTTAGAAAACCGCTATCCTGAGCAAATTTCCGGCGGACAGCAACAGCGAGTGGCTTTAGCGAGGGCGTTGGTGATTCATCCAGAAGCCCTACTTTTAGATGAACCCCTTTCCGCCTTGGATACCTATTTACGCAGTCGAATTGAAAGGCTATTGAGTGAAACGCTTTCCACCTATGAAGGCGTGACACTATTTGTCACTCATAAGCTAGAAGAAGCGTATCGAATTTGCCAGAATTTACTGATTCTTTCCCAGGGAAACGTGATTGCTAATGATACCAAAGAGACTATTTTTGAACGTCCTCCTAGCTTTGAAGTCGCCCAGGTTACTGAATGTAAAAACTTTTCCACCGCCCGGATGATTGAACCCCAAACAATTGAGGCGCTAGACTGGGGCTGTACGCTTCAGGTGGTTGAACCAATTCCTAACAAATTAACGTATGTGGGAATTCGCGCCCACCACTTCACCTTTCCCCAGCATCCCGATGGAGAGAATACTTTTCCCTGCTGGCTGGTGATGACCAGTGAGACGCAACACCGGACAACACTATATATCAAACTGCATCAGCCTCCAGGTCACGCCCAAGACTACCACCTACAAGTTGAGGTTTACAAGGAAAAATGGGCGAATCTCAAAGACCGCCCCTTTCCCTGGTACGTCCGTTTAGACCCGTTGCGACTGATTTTGATGGAACAATAACTGACGATTATGTCCGGAAACCTTGACAAAAACCGGGATCGACAGACTTGTCACCCAATGTATTCTTATGTATAAGAAAAGGTTAAAATTAGGTTAAAGTAACAGAACGTCCCTCATGTTTAGGGAAGGTAAAGCAGATACTATTTGGCTAATGCTCAAGGTAGGAACCTTAATTCGGGTTATTCGCCCTGAATATGCTGCGGGTATTCAGGGGATTATCCAAGGTCGTGAAGAGTCAGGACGTTGGATAGTCCGCTTAGAACAAAATTTAATGAATCCGAATGACGTTCCTCTGATGTTGTCTCTGGATGAATCTGACTTTGAAGTGATTCAGCCTGAGTAGTGGTTCGGTTATTTTTTGAGACGCTTGTTTGCATTACTCTGCCTCAATGTAATTGATTGTAAACAAGTTTAATTGTATAGCAATAAATTGCAATATTTCTCAGAAAACAATAGTCTCAAAAAGATAATTTAAATACAAAAAACTACAGGAAAGGCTGAGATACTATTCATCAGTTGAGGTATCTCATCCTATTTCTTTGGCAGAATAGTCACGCCTCCTAACCTTCCCTTAGTCAGGTGAGGTGGTGTCAATGGTGGGATAGATCAAGTGTAATGTCTGACGAATTGGTATTACCCAGGTTTCTAAGAGAGGTTAGCAACGATGTCTCAAGACAATGTGATCAATTTACTCGAAGCAGGCGGAAAAGATAAAAAATTGCGAGCTAAATACGACGCCCTCAAAACCAAGGAAGAGTTTGTGGAACTGGCGGCTACTGATGGTTACGAGTTTACCGTCGCTGACTTGGATGCTGTTTTGAAAGAAGCCGGAGACTCGTGGGAAGAGTCAGGCTTTCCACCTCGACGTTTGATTTGGTGGTAGGTTGTCATTTGTCATTTGTCATTTGTCAAAACACTGATTTCACGGATTTATTGGAGAGATAGGGGTAGGGAGGTGAGAGCTTATTGACACTGATTACACAGACAAGGAAAGTTCTCTCATTTTCCCCATCTTCCAGACGTGCCATGGCACGTCTCTACATTGTTCCCCATCTCCCCCATCTCCCTAATCTTCCTACTGTCCATTTACATTACCGCGCAAACTTTCTTCCTGTCGCTTGAGTGCGGCTAAAAGTTCGGCATTTTGCAGGATAACGCCAACTTGATTATTGAAAATTTGCATGTATTTCTGATCACTGTCATCAAAACTGGTTTGGAAATACTCCGGGACAGTTTCCGATAACATAAGAGTCTCAAATTCCCAAGACTCGCCCGGTTTCCGCTTATTCACTAATTGCGTCACCCCCAGCAAATCTCCATCGGGACTAAAGACAGGCATACAGAGTAAACTACAAGTACGATACCCTGTCTTTTGATCCGTTTTCTTTGCCGTTTCTGAGTTAAGATGATCGTACAAATCAAAGGGAATATTCAACGGTTCCCCCGTCATCGCCACTTGACCCGCATACCCTTGTCCAATTGGTATACGCAATTCTCGGAGTTCACCCTCGTCAAAGCGAATTTTTGTCCACAATTCCCCGGCTAAACGGTTAACTAACCATAAGGTACTACGATCAGCGTTTAATAATTGTTTAGCCGCCCCCATCACTCGTTGTAAAATATCGTCCATCTCTAGAGAACCTTGAACACAACGGGCTGCTGCCATCAATGCGGCGGCGACTCGTTGTCCGCGTGCTGTTTTATGATAGGAACGGAAGCTTTCTAGAATCATTTGAATTAAGGGCGCATTTTCGGCAAATCGTTCTTCATCGGTGCGGCTAAATCCCTGTTTATCGATGCGTTCCGATAACGCTGCTGTGGGATTAGCAACCCGTTTTAATTTGTTGAGTAACTGAACAACAGCGACTAACTCCCCTTGGTCATTTAAAAGAGGAATCGCTAACATGGTATACGTCCGATATCCGGTTCTTTTATCCTGTTCCTTTGCCATCTGCGATCGCGGATCATCATAGAAGTCAAAAGGAATGTTAATCGTTTGCTTGAACCGGGCGACTTCGCCGACAATTCCTTTATCCGCACTCATGCGAATTTCTAGGGAACCACTCCCCTCATCTTCAGCAACAATTGACCAAAATTCCTTCTTTTCTTCATCGAGTAGAAAAATCGTCGTGCGATCGGCAGATAAGGATTTACCCGTCTTCAACGTAATCGATCGCAACGTACCATCCAGAATATCATCAAACCCCTGATTATCCATCACCGTATTCAGCATCGCTAGGGTTTGACTGACGACATTTTGCTGGTGACTATCCGCCTTTTGCTTTATGCGCTCAAACTTCTGAGCATTTTGCAACGCTACCCCCGCCTGAGAGTTAAAAATCTGCATATATTTTTGACTATTAGCATCAAAACTTGCCTGAAAACATTCCGGCGCTTGGGGCCAATCGGCGGGGTTATAATCAGGAAATTCACCCGGTTTGCGTTTATTCACTAACTGGGTGATACCGAGGAGTTCACCATCGGGACTAAAAACAGGCATACAAAGTAAACTACAGGTGCGATAACCTGTTTTTTGATCGGTTTCTTGGGCGGTGGTTGAATCAGGATGATCGTACAAATCAAAGGGAATATTTAACGGTTCTTGCGTTTGGGCAACTTTCCCAGCAAATCCTTGCCCAACATGGACTCGCAGTTCTCGCACTGACCCATCTTCAAAGGGAATCTTTGTCCACAACTGCTGCTTATCTGCATCTAATAACCAGAGGGTACTGCGATCGGCATTCATCAGTTTCTTCGCCGCATCCATGACTCGTCCCAGGATTTCTTCGGAATTTAAACTACTGTGAGACAGAGAATGCGTGGCTTCGGTTAGGGCTTCAGCCGCTTGTAACCGTTGGGTTAATTTATAACAGTATTGGCATCGCTCTAAAATGCGTAAAATAGTTGGCGCATATTCATCTAACTGGCGTTGATCGGTGAGGGTAAACCCTTGTTGGTCAATGCGTTCCGATAGAGGCGCTTGGGGATTGTTAAACCGTTTCAGTTTATTGATTAGTTGAATCACCGCAATCAAATTCTGCTGTTGATTGGCGATGGGATAAACTAATTCATTGTAAATCGCATAGCCATTGGCTTGATTGAGTTTATCGGGAATGGTGTCTGGGTTCTCTTGGCGAAAGTTAAAGGGAATCTCACTAAATTTCTTAAAGTTGGTCAATCGGGCTTCTGTTTCTTTATTGGTAAGGATTTGAATATCGGGAAAGGTTTTCCCTTCATTCCGGGCAATAATCGACCAGATCTGATTTTGCTGATCATCAATAAAGATAATCGTCGTCCGATCCACGCTCAAGGCTTCTCCCATTTTTAGGGTAACTGAGCCTAAAATTTCATGGAGGATATCGGCAAAATCCTTGCCTTCCATAAAACTCAGCATGGACAGAAGTTTTTGTTCTTGCTGAGTAACAATTTGCTCAAAGCTAGCCTGCAAATCGGCTAAAGCTTTGTTCACCCAACTGTAATTAAAAATGGCGGCATAGATACGATTACAGACTTGCAGTTTTCCCCCCTGCTTAATCGCCACCCCAGATAAACATAATTCCCGTTGTTCAGAACTATCGCAGGCGTGAACCTCCCCCTGTTGTAAAATTTGCTGATAAAGCCCCAAAAGTCCCCGATTTCGCTGTCCAATTCGGAACAGGCGATCGCGAATGGTTTTTAGATGAGGCGGTTCATCGGTGGCTTCCCAGTTTTCCAGGATACGCTGTTGGACAATTTGCCCTACCCATTCCTCTTCGTTTCCAGGAGTCGGGGAGGAGTCGCTATTGATAATTAAATGACAGAGTTTTTGAGTGAGAAACGGTTGTCCCCCTGTCCAGTCTAAAATAGCGGCTAAAATCCTTTGGGCTTGGCTAGATTTATTAGCTAATCCAGCGGCTAAGGGTTGAGCTTCCGCTAATTTAAACCCATGCAATTCAATCGCACGACCTAAATTAAACGGCGTCCGTTTCTTATCTTGAATTAAATCCGCTGGCGTCGCCACTCCAAACAAAGCAAACGTCAGCCGATCATATTCATTACAAGCCCGCAGCACCGCAAAAAAATCATCGGTGCGAAAGTTTAAACTGAGGATACTATCAATTTCATCAATAAAAATTACTACCCTTTGGGGGATAGACTCCAGCAGCACTTGTTCGATAAACTCACTCAAGCGTTGGATAGGGGGTAGATATTCGCGATCGCGCAACCACGCCCTTAAGTTAAACCCCCGCAGCGCCGGAAAACTCGTCACCAAGCGTCTCATCATCCCCGCATACCACTGATCCGCCGTGATATCCTGGGAACCGATTTTGGTCAAATCAATCGCCGCACAAGCAAAACCCTCCCCTTGTAGCTTATGCATCACCCGCACCCGCAAACTGGTTTTACCCATCTGGCGGGAATTAAGAACATAACAAAACTCACCCGCCTTTAACCCCTGATAGAGTTCCGTATCCGCCTGTCGCACCACGTAGCTAAGGGCGTTAAGCGGGAGATGACCCCCAACTTTGTAGGGGGAGGTGATGGGTTTGGCTTTACTCATGGGGGCTGCAAGAGGTAGAAGACACCAGATTAGGGATTTGAATTAAACCGCCTTGGGTTTAAACCCAAGGCTAAAAGCTCAAGTCGTCTTTAGACGACTGGATAAGAGTTTCAATCCATTCTAATATTCGTTTAGTAACCTTGTAGGGGCGCAAGGCTTGCGCCCAGAAAACCTATACAACACATTCCACCACTTCAGCTATATCAATCTGGTGTGATCGCAATCTTGTAAACGGCTGTAAATTAGTGAAGTCGGTTTAAAATAGAACAAGTCAACGTGCCGAATTTTGCTAAAGTAGCTTCACAGTTTATTTAGCAACATTTAATGCTTTTTCTTTCAATTTGGTTAATAATAGCCGATGCTTTTTTCGTCCCCCAAAAACCTTTAATTTCAACACTATCTATAATCATAGAATTCATCTCTTATATTTATATAATGAGGGGGCTGTTGGATTGACTGGTGTTTTCAAAACCTACAGTAATTATTATTATGATTCGTTTTCTCCCTCCCATTCATTTACCAACTCACTCGGTTCACCCGGATAAAAATTATCCTCTAAAATTTCTGCTAAATTATAAGGACACGTCTGGGGAAAGGTTTGTTCTGGCAAGTCAGTTTCTCCCATTGCCAGATCTCTACCGTTCTCGTAAGCTAAAACCAGTGCATCCTCAAGGTAAGGCTTTAGGCTTGGATTGTCTTTGAGCAACTCTAGCGTATCACGGCGATGTACGCGAATCGTCGCCAGCCAACTCCGACTCCGGCGTTGTGGTTGGTACTCCCATTTCAACAAATGTCCAATCAGCACCCTCAACCGATTTCGCAATTCCTGGCGTTGCTGTTTTCCCAAGGATTCAATCTCCTCAATCAGATTGCCCAAATCAAGCTGACTCCACTGCTGTTGGCGGAGTAACGATGCTTGTTCCTGCGTCCAAGCATAAAAATCGGTTTCGTAGAGGTTGGGTGTAGGTATTGCTGTCTGTTGATTCGTTTCTGGCACTGGCATCACGATTTTCCCACCTCAACGTCTCTCTATATAATAGTAGAACTGTTCTATGGAGGCGCGATCGCAAATCCTGTAAACTTCGATTAGTGAAGTAGGTTGGGTTGAGGAACGAAACCCAACGCCCCAACGCCAGTGGATTAGTTTGTTGG